>DATKNJ010000286.1:0-7463 GCA_035541395.1 Anaerolineales bacterium | reverse complement strand
GCCTGGGCCTTTGCGGCAGTTGGTGTTATCGCTCACTTTGAATGTGGTCGCGGTGGGCGTGGAAGTAACGGCTAGCGTTGGAGTGCTTTGACTGATAGGTTCGGTTGGGATGGCAGTGGGCGAATTCTGCGGCGTAGTGAGCACAGCTTGCACAGTCATGGCAGCCGCGGTTTGCGCAGCTGTCGTCGGTTGTTGACTCAAGTTCGGCAGATTGCAGGCAGTGATGATGATCAAGGTGACGATTAAAATGGAAAGGATGTTTCTTCTCTTCATGGCATTCTCGCTTTTTTGTGTTTTCAAAATTCGCTTTACGTAATTATTGTGCCATTAACTAAGACGAAGTTTTAATCAGGCTTGTTCCAGTTTGAAAAATGACAGTTGCAGTTCATATTTTAATCAATTGGGCGACCCTCGCTTGCGGCCGCCCAATTTTTCCAAGCCTATCGTGTTATTTGATTTTCTTATGCGCGCGTCCGCTGACGCGAAAGAATTGCAGTCTTCCTTTTTCGTCGCGGATGAAATCTCCCAGGGCGCCTTTCAACGGTTCATCCAACCCGACCACTTTATCTGTTTCGTAAAACGCAAATCGCATGGGCGGCGCGGCTGGGCCTGGAGGTGTATCCGGCGTGGGAAATCCACCAAGTGGAATGTGGTAATACGTGAGATATCCGTTTTTGATTTTGAGATCCAAACATTCCGTGCCGATACGATAACGGCCAAGATATGGTTTGAGTTCGCTTGGGGGCGTTTTGATCGGTTTCGGAGAACGCACTTTTGTATTGAAATAAATCTCGAGCACCCAGTTCATCGCATTATCTGTGATGAGTCGACCTTCGTCGCTATTCGCGAGAATCGCTAATGCAAAGTCCTGCTCGGGGATGTAATAAAGACCGGCCATTTGTCCGTTCGTCGCGCCACCGTGACTGTAAATTGTCATGCCGTTTGCTTCGCGGATGAACCACGTGATTCCCATTTGTCCGCGCGGTCCCATACTCACTTGCGGAATGCGCATGGTCCGCAGACTCTTCCCGCTAATCACATTCCTCTTCCCATTGCTCATGTGGAAGCGCGCGTATTCCAACAAGTCTCGTACGGTGCTGACGACGCCTCCCACGCCGTTGCCTGCTCTGCCAATTGCCCACGGGCGCGCCACGATAACTTTTCCGTTTATGACTTGATGTCCAACTGCAAAGCGGTGAGTGATGAGAATATCACTTGGATAGAAGAAAGACATCTTGAGGCCAAGCGGATCGAAGACCATCTCCTGCACGTTTTGTTCGTACGGTTTTTTAGTGACCACTTCGATCACGCGCGCCGCGATATTGAATCCGGTATTGTTGTAAGACCAGATTTTCCCTAGCGGTTGTACTTGAGGAAGCCTGGCAATGTCCTTCACCATTTTATCGAGCGCATCATTGCCGTTCCCAAAATCGTTGAAGTAATCTCCAACCCATCCGCCGGTGTGCGTGAGCAAATGGCGGATGGTCACGCGCTTCGTCACGTCCGCGTTGCTTAATTTGAAGTCCTTGATATATTTCCGAACCGGCGCGTCCAACTCGACTTTTCCGAGTTCGGCCAATCGCATGAGAACTGTAGCCGTGAAGGTTTTGCTGATCGAACCGGTTTGGAACAACGTGTCTGGCGTGACCGCGATTGGGTTCTCAACGCTGGTGACGCCAAATCCCGCATCATATTCTCGGCCTTTATACCAAACGCCAACCGAAACGCCGGGGACTTTCAGGCGCTTCATTTCTTTTTGAATGTACTCGCATAGCGCGCGAAATTTTGGTTCTCTTATTTTGAGCGATGCATTGGTTTCCACTGTTTTTATTCGCCGTTGCCTTCCAGCCAGGTATCCATGTATTCAGGTTTTTCGTATTTCAAAGCTTGCTTGGTCAACGACAGTGGATGGAATGTATCCACCATCACGGCCAATTCTTGTGTTTCTTTTTTGCCGATCGAAGCTTCCGTCATGCCGGGTTGCGGGCCGTGCGGCAGGCCGTACGGATGCAGGCTGATGTCGCAACGGTCGATGCCTTTGCGGCTCATGAAGTTACCTTCGGCATAGTAGATTACTTCATCGGAGTTGACGTTCGAGTGATTGTACGGTGCAGGAATGCTCAGAGGATGATAGTCAAACAAACGCGGGACGAACGAACACACCACAAAGTTGTATCCCTGGAAAGTTTGGTGCGCGGGCGGTGGTTGATGTACGCGGCCGGTGATCGGTTCAAAGTCTTCGATGTTAAAGATCCACGGATAGAGATAACCATCCCAGCCAACCACATCGAACGGATGATGGTCCAGCACATGACGCGTTAACCGGTCCCTTACCTTCACGCGGACCTCGAACTCGCCGCGCTCGGTATGCGTTTCCAACTCTTCGGGCATGCGGATGTCGCGTTCCGAATACGGCGCGTGCTCCAGCATTTGGCCGTATTCGTTTCGATAGCGTTTGGGCGGTTCGATCTGTGAAGGATTCTCGATGGTGAAGAAGCGCGCTTCTTTGCTATCGATTTGCATTTGCCATGTAGCGCCAAAAGGAATCACGATGTAATCGCCCGTGCGAAATGGCAGATTCCCAAATTGACTCTTGAGTATGCCGTTGCCTTCATGCACCCACCAGGTTTCGTAGGATTGTGCATTGCGATAAAAATAATCCATGCTTTGAGTCGCGCGTGCCACGCCGAGGAGTACGTCGTTGTTACCGAGCAAGGGAACGCGCGCCGAAACGGGATCAGTTCCTGGGTCGGTTGGAGCGGTGCGAAAGGCGCGGTGACGAATCGGGCCGAAGTCCACATATTCGGGTTGGAGCGGTCCGAGGTCCTCAGCTTTGGTCACGCGCGGCGGTAAAAAATGATGATACAGAATGGATTGGATCGAGGAGAAACCTTCCAGCCCCATTAATTCCTCACGATAAAGTTCGCCATTGGCTTTGCGGAATTGCGTATGGCGTTTGTGCGGGATCTGCCCAAGTTTATGATAAAAGGGCATCGGTACCTCCGTATGTTCTATTTAGGTTTGGGAAGGCTGTCGGCCATATCGGAAAATGAAATGTATGTATAAGATTGGCGCGTGCGCGCTTCGTTCATGGCGACCGCGGCCTCGGCCAGTAATTGATTGGCGGAGAGATTTGTGCCGCTGTGTTTGCAGGTGAGACCAATATAAGCGCTTAATTTTGTAAGACGGCTGATGGTGAGATTCTGAGTGGTGCGAAAATGTCCCAGGATTCGTTCGGCTACCGCACGGCCGCCGGCTTCGTCTGTGGCAGGTAATAGCACCAGGTATTCGTCGTTGTAATGAGCAGGGACATCTGAAACGCGCAAGGCGCGATTCAACAAATCGGTCATGGCGCGCATCGCTTTTTTCTTACCATCCTCCGGCTGACTTTTGGTGTCCAGCGCGACATGCAGTAACGTAAGAGGGGATGGATAGCGTTGTATTCTGGCAATCTCATAGTTCAACAATACGCTGAATACATCAAAAGCATATAACCCGGTTTCGCTGGCAAGCTGACGTTTTTTCTCCATGGCGGTCTCTCGTTATCTGCAACAAACCTTATGGCGTAACGAAAATGGATTGGACCAACGCGTCCAGAGTGTTTAGGTTTGGCTGGAAAGCATTCGGGCTGGTCGCGTTCAATTTATCGGTGACATCCTGATAGTATTTCTCGAAAACAGATGGGTCGGTGCTATTTAGATCCGGGAAGGGAATTCCGCCAGCTGGTGGCTGCACGGAAGGGTCGGAACTGGAAGAGAGAAACGGAGCATTGATCGGCAACAGGACGATAACGTAATATTTTCCATCTGTGGTCAAGCCTTCATAATGATACATCAAACCTTCATTGCTGATTGGCCCGACCCCTTGTGCGTATTCAGCTACCACGCGCACGCCGGAGCCGGTTTTGAAATTGACCATTCCAGTTTGTGTCGCGATGATTTGGTCTGCATTGAAGAATGGAACAATTGGCAGGGTGTCATGAGTGAGCGGTGTGGAAGGATTGGCGATGATCGTTTTCAAGCGCGGCAGACTGTTGGCTGCGCCGGGATTCGCGGCCGCGTATTCCGAAGCCGGATATACGTAAATCGTCGGCTGGAGAAAACCATCGCGGGCTGCGACATAATCGGTCAGAGTCATCGTCACGTGTGCAGGCCCAACTTCCCATGGCGCGCCGCCTTGGTCGCCCACAGCCGCAACTTGTTGTGCTTGCGCGCCGCTGGCGAGTCCGTTTGGAATCACAATGCTCACATTTTGGAATGACGATGTGATTCCGCTTGGTGTTGGCGCCACAGTGGGCGCGGAGGCGGTCAGAGCTTGCTCTGTTGCAGCGACCATAGTTGAAACGGTATCTACTTGTGGGGCGGGCGTGGCAAGAACGCCGCAGGCCAAAAGAAAAAACACGAACGCGATGGAAGCAACGATTTTGACTCTCATTAGACTCTTGGTGACATTTTCCTTCCGATTTGATTTCGCAGCAAACCGATTCCCTCGATTTCGAGTTCGACTACATCCCCGGCCTGGAGCCACGGCCCCTGACCTCGCGTCAATTCTAACAGACAACCTGTTCCGACCGTCCCCGAGCCGATCACATCCCCGGGCAGCAAGTCCACGGAGTCTGATGCCCGCGCGATGATCTCGCCGAAGGACCAGAAGATATCTTTCAGGTTGCCGCGCGATTTCTCTTCGCCGTTGACGCGCGCGATCATCGGCATATCGTACACACCGGGACGATCCGTTGTGCGCTCAGCGAGTTCATCCGGTGTAACAATGTACGGGCCGAAGGAGGACGCAAAGTCCTTGCCTTTGGCCGGGCCGAGATTGGCTTTCATTTCGTCGCGCTGCACGTCACGCGCCGACCAATCATTGAAGATGGTGTAACCAAAGATGTGATTTGGCGCTTCTTCCGGCTTGATATCGCGTCCGCCTTTGCCGATCACGACCGCGATCTCCAGTTCGTAATCCAGCGCGTCGGTGTAATGCGGATAAGGGATTTCATCGTTTGGCCCGAAGACCGTGTTCGGATTCGTGAAATAAAAAACCGGGAACTTGTACCATTCTTCCGGTACATCGCGTCCCCGGTTTTTATTCGCTGTTCTGACATGCTGCTCGAACGCATACGCGTCACGGAGGGTGGTTGGCTTGAGTGGTGCGCGAAACTGGACTTGTGCGATATGAATCGGCGCACTCGAAGCTTGCTCCGCCGCCGACTGTGTGCCGGCTTCGATCACGGCGCGCATATCGGGAAACGGCAGGGCGTAAACCCGGCCATTTTTAACGAGACCGGGTTTAGGGTTTATCCTGAGCGAAGCCGAAGGATCAGATTGAGCGGTGGTGTACGTCGCAAATTTCATCGGATGACTTTACAAGTTGCCGCGTCGATCCTGTTCGGCTTCGATCGATTCGAACAATGCCTTGAAATTGCCTTTGCCAAAGCCTTTGGCGCCGCGTCGCTGAATCACTTCGATGAACATCGTCGGTCGGTCTTGAATCGGCTTGGAAAAAATTTGCAGGAGATAGCCTTCATCGTCGCGGTCTACGAGAATGCCGAGGTCGTGAATGGCTTTGAGGTCTTCCTTGATCTTGCCGATTCGGTCAGGAAGCATTTCATAATAAGTATCGGGCACGCGCAGGAATTCGATGCCGCGCGACTTGAGATCGTTGACCGTTGTGATGATATCGCCGGTTGCCATGGCGATGTGCTGCGCGCCGGGCGTGAGATAGTAATCGAGATATTCTTCGATCTGCGATTTCTTCTTGCCTTCCGCGGGTTCATTGATCGGGAACTTGACGCGCCCATTGCCGTTGCTCATCACTTTGGACATCAGCGCGGAATATTCGGTGGAAATGTCTTTGTCGTCGAAGTGCAGAAGCTGACGGAAGCCCATCACTTCGTGATAGAAGCGCACCCACTCGTTCATTTTGCCAAGCGGCACATTGCCTACGATGTGATCGACCGCGGCCAGGCCGGTCGATTCGGCGACTTGATCTTTGATCGGTTGATAGGTCGGAGCGAAGATACCTTTATAGTCATCACGATCCACGAACACATGCAGAGTTTCGCCATAGGTATAAATCGCGGACGTGCGATAAATGCCGTGATCGTCTTTTTCTTCACGCGGTGTCCATGCAGATCGTCCGCCGCGCGAGGTGGTCTCACGCCAGGCTTTTTCCACATCATCCACTTCGAGCGCGATGACTTTCACACCGTCGCCATGCACCATGTGATGTGAAGCCAGCGGGCTGGTGGGACTATACGGCGCCGAAAACACAAGGCGGATATGCCCGGATTGCAAAACGTACGAAGCAAAGTCGCGGTTGCCGGTCTCCAATCCGGAATACGCGACGGGCGTGAAGCCAAACCCTTTCCACCAGTAATACATGGCGTGTTTGGCGTTGCCCACATAGAAATGGACATGGTCGATGGACTTGATTTGTAGGAAATCACCTTCTTCAGTAATTGGACGAGATTCGGGTTTAACTAAAGTGGCCATTTCATCTCCTTTGGTGTTTGGGATTGTACGACAAAGATGACTCGATTGCAAACCAAAAGGATGGGCCGACAGTCCTCTGTCGGCCCATGAATAGGTATTGGATTCACCGATGGTAGATTAGGCTTGTATACAAATTCAAATTTGTGTCACTCTGCCTGCACTGTGCCGCAGGCACACGTGCGCGAAGCGAAGAGTCTTATTTCTTATCTAGGTTCATCTCCGGTTAATTTATGGTTTCGGATGCGCGGCAAAGAAGTCCCAAATGAGTTGAGTTGCCGAAATAGTTTGTGTGGGCTGGTCTCCTCCCGGCCATGCGGGACTGGAACTGCCGGGCCAGGCATGTCCGCCGCCGAGGAGGGTATACAACTCCACTGCGCTTCCATTCGCGCAGTGGGTATACGTATCGTGTTGAACATCTTTGAACGTTTCGGTTTGCGGCGTCGGTGGGCACTGATCGTATTTCACCCAGAAGTCAATCGAATCTTTGACGGACGCGAAATCTACATTCGTCAGCGATTGATCGCCTTGTCCGCCGTTATATGGAACGTGTTGATCGGCTGTGCCATGAAATTCGATCACCGAAACGGGTTGAGTTGGATTGCAGGTGGTCACGTTTTGTGTTCCTGAAACTGGCCCAATAGCGGCGATCAGGTCAGACGCGTCGCAGGCCAGTCGATACGATAGGATTCCGCCGTTCGAGAGACCGGTTGCATAAATCTGCTTCGCGTCGATCTTGACGATGGCCTGCACATCGTTGACCAGGGCGCGTACAAAGCCGACATCATCCACGTTCCGGCGGGACGCGTATCCGCAGCACGTTCCGCCGTTCCAGGTCAGAATCACATCTTTGAGCAGGCCAGTGCCATTCGGGTACGCGACGACGAATCCTTTTTTATCGGCCAATGGATCGAAGTCACTGACGCGTCGTTGGTTCTGCGCGTTGCCAGTTCCGCCGTGGAAATCCATCACCAA
>DATKNJ010000285.1:0-3227 GCA_035541395.1 Anaerolineales bacterium | reverse complement strand
TCTTCATCGTCTATATTGCGATTGCCAGTATTGCCATCATCCTGTCCCCGGTGGATATGTCGCTCGTGGATCCGACCCGCCTGACCGGCAAGGTGATGACGTGGGAGTGGGCGCGCCTGTTCTCGATCCTGCCCAACACGTATTCCCTGATCTTCCTGGTGGGCGGCGCGGCCTGGTCGGCGATTCAATATGCCCGCAAGCACGCCAGCGGCAACCGCGTGCTTGGCAACTGGCTGATCGCCATCGGCGCCCTGCTGCCCGGCATCGGCGGTTCGTTCACGCGCTTCGGCTTTGTCGAGGTCCTGTTCGTCACCGAGTTCATCGGCATCATCCTGATCTGGGCCGGCTACCGCGCCATGACCGTCTCGCAGGCGGAATCGATTCACACCGCACAGCAGGTCGCAAGTTAGCTTGTCGTCGCGCTGACATCTGCTGATATTGAATAATCCCTCTGCTCGCGAGAGGGATTATAATTTTTCCATGATCCTCGATCTCCCCTTCATCCTCGAAACACGCCGTAACCATGCTCTCGAGCATGCCACGCTGCATGTTCTGGCCGCGAAATACCCGACGCGTTCCATGGCGGGACATTCCAACCCGACCGGTTTTTTCATCCTTGGCGATGTTCCTCTGGAGGACATCCGCTCCGCGGTCACCGAAGCGTGGACGCGTCTGCGCGCCGGCGAAAGCAATCTTGCGATTCATCCCGGCTGTGGCACGAACCTTGCCACCACGGCGCTTCTTGCCGCGACTTTGGCCTGGTTCGCGTTGCGAGGTGCCAAATCCACCCTGGGAAGAATTATCCGCATTCCATTCGCAGTGATATTTGCATTGCTCGGGGTTTTGATCAGTCGCCCCCTTGGACCGGTCATTCAACAACGAATCACCACGGATGCTGATCTGGGAAATCTTCAAGTCGTGGATGTGCATCTCATATCCCATGGCCGCGTTGTCTCGCATCGCGTGATCACAAGATGATGCATGCCTGATATCACCTTCCTCTTTGGCAATGACGAATTCGCCATCACGCGCCGCTTGGCGGAGTTCAACTCGATCTTCACCGATCCCACCAGCGCCGACATGAACACGGCGCGTCTGGATGCGCGCACCGCGACGGAGGATGAGTTGAACAATGCCGTCAATGCCATGCCGTTCCTGGCGAAGCAGAGACTGGTCTTCCTTGCCAACCCCTCCTCGCGTTATTCCAAGCCGGAGGCGCGCAGGAAGTTCCTGGAATTCATCGGGAAGATTTCCGATAGCACGCGGCTGGTTATGTATGAAAGCATCGACCCGAAGGAAGCCGATAAACACTGGATCAACAAATGGGCGGAGAAAACCAAGCTCGCGCAGACGCAAGCGTTTATGCTGCCGCGTCTCAAAGAGATGAGCGGATGGATTATCAACGAGACGAAAAAACAAAATGGTCAGATAGATAAAGCCGCGGCGGAGAAACTGGCCGGGATGGTCGGCGCGGACACGCGTCAGGCTGCGCAGGAAATCTCGAAGCTGCTGGCGTATGTCAATTGGGCACGCCCGGTCAAAGTCGAAGATGTGGAAGCGGTCAGCATCGTCACCGCCGAACCGGATATCTTTGCCATGGTCGACGCGCTGGCAATGGGCAATGGAAAATCGGCGCAAAGATTATTGCACCAGTTGTTGGAAGACGAAGAAGCGTTCAGCGTGTGGGGCATGGTAGTGCGACAATTTCGTTTGTTGTTGCTGGCGCGCGCAGTGCTGGACTCGCATGGCGGCGCGAACGAAGTGACCAGCGCACTGGGTGTGCATCCGTTCGTAGCCGGAAAAGTTGTAGATCAAGCCAAACGTTTTTCGCTGGCTTCGTTGGAAAAGATATATCACAAGCTTCTGGAAATTGATGAGGCGGCAAAAAAAAGCCAGGTCGCGTTGGACCTGGCAATGGAAACGCTGGTCGTCGAATTGACGGCGTAATTATTTTGCTTTGGAAACTAATTCTAACGACAGAATTTTGTCTATTGGTCCATCTTCATAATGGTAGATAATATAGGTATCTCCCTGCATCACGATATTTGCCGCATCTTCATCGACATAAAACTCTTTGCCTTTGATATGCAATTCATGCATAACAATGGTGCGATTATGTGCGCCTGAACTTTCTGTCTTAACAATATTAATCGGACCTTCCACTTCTTTGACTTTATCATTCGAAACATCGACCGTATTCTTGAAACCGGTTGAGAATGCAGTAATTGCTCCCCATAAAAAGAGCAAGAAGAAAACGCCAAAGAGAACCGCTTGCACCAAATGCGCGGCACTTAGACTGAAGTTAAATCCAGTGATCAGTAAAAATAATACTACTGTGCCGAGTGCCATCACAGTTAAGACCCACCCAAACCTAAAATAGAACTTTCTATCATTAGTTTGTGTCTTTGTAAAATTCTTTGTCTGTTTCTCAGACAATTTACCAAAACGATTGGCCTGCAAATCGGCTTCATCAAACTTGAAATAATCCATCAGTTTTTGGTCATCCATTTTAGCCTCCTATGGCTTTATTTTGCTTTTGAGATTAATTCGGCAGAAAAAATCTCACGCAGATTGTTCTGAACTCCCTGTGAATAATAAATAGCGTATGTGTTGCCTTGCGTCATCACATCACCGACTGTCGAATCAAGATGAAGATTGAAAATTTCTCCGCCAACATGCAATTCGTAACGGACTGCTGTGCCGTAGTCGGTCATTTGACTCTCTTTGACGATGTTGATGGGTCCATCCACTCTTTTAAGTAAATACGTTGGTCCAATAAAAGAAAGGCGCAGAATGTACGAACCCGCCAACAGCAGGAGCGCTCCGAAAAATCCCAATAGCACGATCGTCCCGGTATCTGAACCGCTTCCGCTAACCACATTTTTATAGATCAGATAAATCATCCAAACCAGCATGAGGGTGGATAATGGAATCAAGATTGCTGAGGCAATGCGCTTTTGTCTGACGGCACTGATATGTCTACCAAACAATCTATCTTTTTGCTTCGCAGAAAATTGTCCTTTGCGATTGGCCCGTAAATCAGCTTCATCGAATTTGAAATAGCTCATTAATTGCGAGTCACTCATTGTTTTCTCCAGAGGCACATCAGAATATTTCTGCGATTGAGAATGACAGTATAAATGGTATCCCCGCCAATTGAAATGACACCTTGGTACTGATTGTATTTATAGACTCAAACAGGCTTCTGCGGAAAGCCAGAATAAATT
>DATKNJ010000284.1:0-14521 GCA_035541395.1 Anaerolineales bacterium | reverse complement strand
GGTGAGGAAAAATTATTTCTTCCAATTCTCCGGCCGCAAGGCGCGGACCGCTGCGCCGGCCTGCCACATCTCCGAGTCGCGCATCGTCTTCAATTCAGCATCCAGTTTTTCGCGATAATTCGGATCGCTGTTCTTCTCGAGCACGATACCGGTTTCGACTCCGCTCACCACGCTTTGATATAAGTTATCGAAAACAGGCGCAACCGCGTCACGGAACTTGTCTTTCCAATCCAGGGCGCCGCGTTGTGCGGTGGTGGAACAGTTGGCATACATCCAATCCATACCGTTTTGACCGACGAGTCGAATCAACGATTGAGTCAACTCTTCGACTGTTTCATTGAAGGCCTCAGATGGAGTATGACCATGTTTGCGAAGGACGTTGTATTGGGCCTCCATCACGCCAGCCAGTGCACCCATCAACACGCCGCGTTCACCGGTGAGATCGGAATACACTTCGTTTTGGAAAGTGGTCGGAAATAAATATCCCGCGCCGATGGCGATGCCCAACGCAATCGTGCGTTCAAACGCGCGGCCAGTTGCATCCTGCTGAACCGCGAAGCTGGCATTGATGCCAGAGCCATCGAGGAAGTTCGTGCGCACACTGCGACCCGATCCTTTGGGCGCGACCAAGGCCACATCCACGTGCGGCGGCGGGACGACTCCGGTTTGATCTTTGTACGTAATCGAAAAGCCGTGCGAGAAATACAACATGTCGCCTTCGTTGAGACATTCCACGATCTTCGGCCATTGTGAGCGCTGGCCTGCATCCGAAAGCAGATATTGAATCACGGTGCCGCGCTCGGCAGCTTCTTCGACGGAAAACAACGTTTCGCCGGGGACCCATCCATCATCAACGGCTTTGTTCCAATTGGATGTGCCTTCGCGCTGCCCAACGATGACTTTGATTCCGTTATCGCGCATGTTCATAGCCTGCGCCGGACCTTGCACGCCGTAACCAAGCACGGCCACCACTTCATCCTTCAATACTTCACGCGCTTTACTAAGCGGGAATTCTTCACGCGTGACGACTTCTTCTTCCACGCCGCCGAAATTGATCTTTGCCATAATTTCTTTTCTCCTTGGGCTTCTATGCTATTGGGATGATTGCTAAATTAACTTTGCCAGAGTCTCGACCGGCTCCATATGCCAGCCGTTTCCATTCGCGCCGGGCGTGCGGCGGATGCCGGAATTTATGCCGCGCGTCATGGCGATCTGACCGGTGCGCACCATTTCCACGATTCCCACCGGGCGCAGCAACTCGACCATGCCCTCGATCTTGTCTTCGGTGCCGGTGATTTCCACGATCACGGAATCAGCCGCCACGTCCACGATGCGAGCGCGGAAGATATCCACGAGGTTGTTGACCTCGGGACGCTTGTCGGCGCCGACTTTCACTTTGATCAGAGCCAAGTCGCGAGTCACCGAAGGTTGATGCGTAACGTCCTGCACATCGATCACATTGACCAACTTATATAAATTGGCTTCGAGCTTGTGCGCGTCCACTTCCCCATTCGGGCAATCCACCACGATGGTCATGCTCGACACTTCCGAATTCTCCGTGCGCCCGACAGCCAAAGACTCGATATTGAAATTGCGACGGCGAAACAACGAGGCGACGCGGTTCAGGACGCCCGGTTTGTTTTCGACCAATGCGATGAAGGTATATTGCATTCTTTCTCCGTTTCTTCTCGATCACTCAACCACACGCTCAGGCCGGCGAATCATTTCATGCAACGACGCGCCGGTGGGCACCATCGGATAGACAGCATCTTCTTTTTCGACTCGGAACTCGAGCAGCACCGGACCCGGTGTTTGGCGCGCGAACTCAATCGCGTCCTTCACTTCCTCCGGCTTGGTCACAAGGCGAGCGGGTATGCCATGCGCTTCGGCGATCTTCACAAAATCAGGTGTGCGCATGTTCACAGCCGAATAACGTTTCTCGAAGAAGAACTCCTGCCATTGACGCACCATGCCGAGGAAATTGTTGTTCATGATGGCGATCTTGACGTTCGCGCCTTCCTGCACTGCGGTGGAAAGCTCGGCCTGAGTCATTTGAAAACCGCCATCACCGGCGACTGTCCAAATCTCCTGATCGCTATGCGCGAACCACGCGCCGATCGCGGATGGCAAACCGAATCCCATTGTGCCTGCGCCGCCGGAGGTGATCCAGCGATTCGGTTTTTCAAGGAAGTAATATTGCGCGGCCCACATTTGATGCTGGCCCACATCCGTAGTAATGATCGCACCGCCGTTCGTAGCCTCCCACAAATCATGGACAAGATGTGCAACATACAATTTGCCGTCATTCGGCCAACTCATGATCGAGCGCGCATCGCCTTCTTCTTTCCATTCGGCGATTTGTTTCAGCCAATCATCATGCTCATACTCATCGAGCATTGGAACCATGTCGGTCAACACAGTTTTTAAATCGCCAACCAATGGAACATCGGCCTTCACGTTCTTATGCACTTCGGAAGGATCGATCTCAATATGAATCTTCTTTGCGCCGGGCGCATACGTTTTCAAGTTGCCGGTCACGCGATCATCAAATCGCATGCCGAAGGCCAGCAACAGGTCGGCGTTTTGAATCGCCAAATTGGTATGCGCTTCGCCGTGCATGCCCATCATCCCCAAGCTCAATGGATGAGAAGCGGGAAACGCGCCGAGACCGAGCAAAGTCATCGCCACCGGAGTCTGAGTCTTGATCGCGAAGTGTTGCAGCATTTCCTCCGCGCCAGACATCAACACACCGTGCCCGCACAAAATGACCGGCCGTTTAGCTTTTGCAATTAGCTCAACAGCTTCCAGCATTTTCGATTTATCAGCATGAGATGGAGGCCGATAGCCGGGCAAACGAACTTCTTCCGGATAAATAAATTCGGTCTTTTCGATCTGCGCGTTCTTGCAAATGTCGATCAGCACCGGGCCTGGACGTCCGCTGCGCGCGATGAAGAACGCTTCGCGCACCACTTCGGCGATCTCATCAGGACGTGTGATCAAGTAATTATGTTTCGTAATCGGCAGCGTGATGCCAGTCACGTCTGTTTCCTGGAACGCGTCACCGCCGATCAACGAGGCCGAGACTTGTCCCGTGATGAACACAGTCGGCGAGGAATCCATCATCGCTGTGGCGATGCCAGTGACCAAGTTGGTCGCGCCCGGGCCGGAAGTCGCCATCGCAACGCCAACTTTCCCGCTCGCTCGCGCGTATCCATCCGCCATGTGCGCCGCGCCTTGTTCATGGCGCACCAACACATGATGAACGGGATAACTCAACATCGCGTCATAGATCGGCATGTTGGCCCCGCCGGGATAGCCGAACACCACCTCCACCCCTTCGCGCACAAGGCACTCCCACAAAATTTCAGCTCCACTTAGCTTCATGATTTCTCTCCTTGAAAAATCTTAAAAATCCGTTTTCAACACTGCGCCTGTATCCGCGCTGGTCACAAAATGCGAATAGCGTTTCAACCACTTCGATGTGACTTTGGATTTGAACGGAGGCAGCGCGGCCAACCGTTGATCGATCTCCTCTTCGCTCAAACGGACATCGAGCCTGCGTTCCGTTAAATCAATTTCGATGATGTCCCCGGGCTGCAACGCGGCAATCGGGCCACCTGCCGCGGCTTCCGGTGAAACATGCCCAATGCACGCACCGCGCGTCCCGCCGCTGAAGCGACCATCGGTAATCAACGCGACTTTATCGCCGAGTCCTTGTCCCATAATGGCGGAGGTCGGCGATAACATTTCCTGCATGCCTGGCCCGCCGCGCGGACCTTCGTAGCGCACCACCACCACATCCCCGGCTTTGACGTTGCCAGCCAGAATGCCAGCCATCGCTTCCTCCTGCGATTCAAAAATGACCGCGGGGCCGGAGAATTTCATCATCGGCGCGCTCACACCACCGACTTTCACTACCGCACCTTTCGGTGCGAGATTGCCAAATAAAATTGCCAAACCGCCGCGCTTGGAATGAGCATTTTCATATTTGCGAATGACATCTTCGTCTTTGATCTCCGCCCCTTGAATCGATTGTCCCAATGTTGTTCCGCTGACGGTGATTCGGTCAAAATGCAACATTCCCGTTGACCATTGAATCTCATTCAAAATTGCCGGAATGCCACCGGCGCGATGTACATCCTCCATATGCCACTTGCCAGCCGGACTCACTTTACAAATATGTGGCACTTTCTCTGCCACCGCGTTGATGCGCTCCAACGGATAATCCACGCCGGCTTCGTTCGCCAATGCTAAAGTGTGTAAAACAGTATTCGTCGAGCCGCCCATCGCCATGTCCAGCGCGAACGCATCGTCAATCGCTTCGGGGGTCACGATGTCGCGCGGTTTGATATCGCGTTCGAGCAGAGTCAAAATTTGAGTCGCGGCTTTCTTCGCCAGATCTTCGCGCTCTTTGGTCTTGGCCAACGCCGAACCGTTATATGGCAACGCCAGCCCAATCGCTTCCATCAGGCAGTTCATTGAGTTCGCGGTAAACATCCCTGAGCATGAACCACAAGATGGACACGCAAACCTTTCGAGAGTCGTAAGACGTTTTTCGTCGATTTTTCCAGCAGAGTACGCGCCGACTCCTTCAAAAACAGAGATCAGGTCGATGGCTTCACCTTCAGGTGTCATGCCTGCTTTCATCGGCCCACCAGAGACGAAGATGGTCGGGATATTAACGCGCATCGCGCCGAGTAACATACCCGGCACGATCTTGTCGCAGTTTGGAATGCAGATCATCGCGTCAAAACGATGGGCCTCGATCATCGTCTCCACACAGTCCGCGATCAGTTCGCGAGACGGCAGAGAATATTTCATTCCGATATGACCCATGGCGATTCCATCATCCACGCCGATGGTGTTAAACTCGAATGGCACTGCGCCGGCCGCACGCACTACTTCCTTGATCATCTTCCCAAATTCCTGTAAATGCACATGGCCGGGAACAATATCAACATAAGAATTGACAATGGCTACAAACGGCTTATCAAAGTCCTCTTCCTTCATGCCGGTCGCGCGCAGCAAAGCGCGGTGTGGAGCTTTCTCGTAACCTTTTTTGACAGTGTCTGATCGCATGGCTCTTTTCCTCGAATAGGTATAAGAAAAGAGCCGCCCATCGGTTGGGCGGCTCTTTTTATTCTTAGATCAGGTGTACTTTTATTTCACCTTCACCGTTGCCATCCCAACCGCAAATAAATCCTTAATAATAAGGACTGCAAGAAGGACGACAATAAGGGAGAGGCTGATTAACGTATTCATTTGGTTTTAGATATTTCGCCAGATTATAGGCCGATTTGGAAATTCGTCAAGGGGAGATTAAAGGAATCGGAAATCATTAACCGAATCATAACAATATTCAACTTTTGAAGCGCGGATACGAACCCAACACGCGCAACATCACCGCGTATTCAGCGAGGTGATCCAAAGCTTTATCCACTTGAACAGTATGGGTCGCACCGAGAAAATCAATGTAAAACAAATATTCCCACGGCTTGCCCGCCAACGGGCGAGATTCTATTTTTGTTAGATCAATATCGCGCAAGGCGAACACACTCAAAGCTTTGAACAACGCGCCCGGTTGATTCTTCAAAGTAAACACAATGGAAGTTTTCGCGTCACCATTCGGCTGCACAGGTTCAGGCGTAATCGCCAAGAAACGCGTATAGTTTTCAACGTTATCTTCGATGCCCTCTTCCAAAATTCGCATTCCATAAATTTCTGCGGCGCGGCGCGAAGCAATCGCAGCAGTCGTTTTTTCGCCGCTCTCTTTCAGCATCTTCACACTTCCCGCTGTATCGTACACAGGTTCCACTTTTACGCCCAGCCCACGTAAGTACGCGGCACATTGTCCCAACGCTTGCGGATGGCTGATCACGCGCGTGATCTCATTTTTGTTCACACCCGGGAAGCCGATCAAACAATGTTGCACGCGCAGGAAATATTCGCCGACGATGTGCAAATCATTTAGCAATAGCAGATCATAATTCTGATGAATGCTGCCCGCCAAGGAATTCTCGATCGGAATCAAAGCCGACTCACACGCGCCTGAGATGACCGCGCGGAAGGCCGCGTCAAACGATACGCATGGAAGAGTCTCCACCTCGCCAAAATATCCATGGACAGCTTGCTCGCTGTACGCGCCCGGCTCTCCCTGAAACGCAACTTTCATTCGACCTCCAACCTGCTTCTGTTTACTTCTGTTTTTCGGCCCATTCGAGGATCGCGCGAAACCCCGCCTCGACATCTTCATCTGAAGCTGCAATCGTCATACGGACAAATCCTTCGCCTTGCTCGCCAAATGCCGAACCCGGTACGAGTCCCACACCAACTTCTTCGAGAATCCGTTCACAGATTTCCAGTGAGGCCATTTTCAACGGGCGCATATCAAGGAAAAAGTAAAAAGCACCCATTGGCGGCGTAACCAGCACTTTTTCACTTTCATATTCTCGTGAAATCTGTAAAACCTTTTCACGGCGACGAGCATACGCGGCGCGCATCTTTGCCACTTCCTGTTGAACTTGAGAATCAGTCAACGCGAAGGCTGCAGCCTTTTGAATAAAAGGCGCGACACAAGTGATGGAATTTTGGCCAGCCTTCAACGCATTTTCGATCACGGCTTCGGGCGCAGCGAGATAGCCTATGCGCCAACCGGTCATGGCATAAGTTTTAGAAAAGCTATAAACCAGAATTGTGCGATCTTTTGCGCCTTCAAATGCCGCGGCGCAAGTTGGCTTTGTACCATAATACAAATTTTCATAGACTTCATCACTGGCGATCCATAAGTTGTATTCGGCAGCAAAATCCTGTAACTTTTGCAAATACTCGCGCGTTGGATAAGCCCCTGTTGGGTTCGATGGATAGTTAATAACAATCGCGCGTGTCTTGGAAGTAAGCGCTTTCTCCCAAGATTCAAATAACGGGATAAATCCATTTTCTGCCGGTGCTGGCACGCGGATAACATTCCCGCGCAGCATCGTCACCATGTTGGCATGCGTAGCCCAAGTGGGGTCAGGGATAAGCACCTCATCGCCCGGATTCAAGATGGATTGCATGGCAAGATAATAGGCGTGAATCCCGCCGTGTGTGACCATGACCTCGGTTTGCGGATCGTAGGTCACGCCGTTGTCGCGAAGAAGCTTTTGAGCGGCAGCTTGCCTGAGGTCCAGGAAGCCGCGGCTGGGACCGTAATGAGTCAAACCGCTTTGCATCGCTTTCAGCGCCACATCCATGATGGATTGAGGAGTCGTAAAATCGGGATCACCGACTTGAAGAGCGATCACATCGCGGCCGGTTGCCTTAATCGCCAACACGCGGTCCGCTATGGCAACCGTGGGAGATTGACGAATCGCTTCGAATTGAAGATTGAGATTTTGCATGATCGCCTATTGCTTGAAAGAACGCAGTGTATCAAAACAAAGAAAGGTTCGTCAAGTTCTGCCATCCAAAAAGCGCGTAAACACAGTGGCTTCAGAAACTCTCAGCCATTGGCATGAAAATCGATTTGATGAGTTGTAGAAGTTGTATCGCTAGGACAACGGATGCCAAAGTATGGACAACGCCATCGCGATCAATGCAAAGAACGCGCCTAACGCAACAAATATGAAACTGACTTCTGTTGTCTCGTGTTTGGCAATTAGATAAGTCGGCAAACTCTGAAAGACACGATTGAGTTCGCTAGCACTTTCGGCAGCGTAATACTTTCCACCGGTCATATCCGCGATTTGCTTCAAAGTATCTTCGTCAATGCCTCGACGGAACCCACCACCGCCTCCGCCAAAGAAAAATCCGCCACCGCCTCCAAAGCCTCCGAACCCACCGCCGCCAAATGGTTCCGAGCCCTGGAAGCGGCCGCAATTCCCAAACGTGCCATTCGGAGGATTGGAAGTCCCGAACCCGATGGTATACACGCGCACACCGCGTACCGCCGCCTCTTGTGCCGCGTCCAACGGTAACGGTCCGGCGTTGCTAACGCCATCTGTCAACAACACAATAATATCCGGCGCGTAGGCTCCCTTCGCGACAGGCGTCGGTTTGACGCCGGGCGGCAAACTCTCATCACTCGGCGCGACGCTTTTGTCAATTCCAGCAATCGCATCCAACGCGGCCAGAATGCCGCTGCCAATCGCAGTTCGACGCCCAACCAACAAACTTTGAACAGCATCCTGTAGAACTTCCTGATCGTTTGTAGGCGGTTGGACCAATTCCGCAAAACCGGAAAAGGCAACGACACCAATTTGTGTTTTGGATTGCTGGCTGCGGATAAATGAAATCGCCGCGGCTTCAGCAGCCTCGATACGGCTCGGCGATATATCGGTGGAACACATGCTGCCGGAAACGTCGATGGCAAGCATGATGGTAGTTTGTCCGGAAGGAACGGTCACGATGGTGACCGGACGAGTCAAAGCAACAATCAAACTGGTCAGCGCGAACAAGAACAAGATAAACGGCAAATGGCGGCGCAGCCATGATTGGCGCGACATCGCTTCGCGTACTAAAGACAAACTTGAGTAACGAACTGCAAAACGCCGCCGTCTTCGCAAAATCAAAATATAGATTACGATGAGGACGGGAATCAATCCCAAGAGCAGGAGGAATCCGGGCCAGAGCAAATCCATCACTACCTCCAAAGTTTATGGCAAACGACTAAACCACAACAGGGAAAAAATCCCGCCAATCAACAGGATAAGTATGCTGGCCCCCGCGAAAAGAGAGGTGATCTCCGTCTTTTCGGGTCTGACCACCAACTGCGGCTGCAAATTACTGTAAATCGTCTTGAGGTCTTGTTCTGTTTGTGCGTTGTAATATGTGCCGCCGCTGATCTGTGAGATTTGCTTCAACATGTCCTCATCGAGTTGTGTGTGAATCGAAAAACCTTCCACATGAATCGTCGCGCCGGTTGGACTACCAATGCCAACCGTGTAAATGCGCACGCCGCGGTCTGCAGCAGTTTGTGCAGCAGCCAAAGGATCGGGACGTTCGTTGTTTTCACCATCGGTCAGCAGAACGATCGCGGCAGAAGTATATTCACCCGGCGGCATGGGAGTCGGTGTAGCAGTTGGAACCGGCGTCAAGTTGGTGTAGTAGCGCGGTTGAGGTGGCAAGTTCGCTACTGCAATCGCGTTAAGTGAAGCCAAAATCCCATTGGCGAGCGAGGTGCCGCGTTGAGGTTCGAGTCGATTGATCGCGGCAAGGACGGCTTCGCGGTCGTACGTTGGAATCTGCACGGAGAGACCGCTATCGCTGAAGGCGATCACGCCGATCTGCACGCTGGGCGGTTGATTCTGAACAAATTCCTGTGCAGCGGCCTTGGCCGCTTCCATGCGAGTCGGTTTGACGTCATTTGCGGCCATACTGCCGGAAACATCAAAGGCGAGCATAACTGTCCCTTCGATGCGCGGCAGGCTGACTTCGGCTTGTGGACGCGCGAGGGCAAGCATCAAGATTGAGAGGCCGACCAGGAAAAGGGTCGCGGGAACATGGCGACGGAATCCAATTCCGCGGCCAGCAGCTTCTTGCACGAGTCCCAAACTGCCATAACGCGCGGCCAGCTTATGTCGCCGCCGTTGTAAGAGCAAATAAAAGATCACAAACAACGGCGCCAGCAAAAGCGACCAAAGCATGGCAGGCCAAATAAAACTCATGAGTTTTTTCTCCGCTGTTGACGGAGCGTCGCGAAGCGCACAATGGCGCGCACCAAATCGTCTTCGGTCGAGAGCGAGAGCACATCCACGCCCGCGTGTTTGAAGGATTGGCTCAAAGCTGTTTCACGGCGTTGCGCGGCTTCCTGAAATCGCTGGCGGAATTTTTTATCATGCGTATCCACATAGATTTGTTCGCCGGTTTCAGAATCTTCCATGATGACCGGTCCGACATCGGGGAGCTCGATCTCGCGCGGATCCCATAAACGAATGGCGAGCACTTCGTGCCGTTGGTTGAGCAGACTCAACGGGCGTTCCCAACCGGGCACGCTGATGAAATCCGAAATGATGAAAACCAGCGAACGCCCTTTGATGGCATTCAATCCACTTTCAAGCATGGGCGTTAGATTCGTGAACGGCGCGTGAGGCAAGCGCGGTTGTTTGAGCAGATCATTAACCAGGCGCAGCACTTGAATCCGGCCGCCACGCGCGGGAATGGTGCGTTCGACTCGGCCGCTGTAAAAGATCGCGCCGACGCGGTTGCCGTGACGCGTGAGCAAGCGCGCCAACGTTGCGACAAAGTCAATCAGCACACGCCGCTTTTGATTCTCCTGCACGCCGAAATCCACCGAGGGACTCAAGTCGAGCAGGAACCAAGCTGTGATCTCGCGGTCCTCCACATATTGACGAACATAAGGCGAATCCATGCGCGCGGTCACATTCCAATCAATATAACGAATATCATCTTCCGGTTGATACTCGCGCAGATCAGCGAAGTCAACGCCGTAGCCGTAGAACAGACTGCGATAATCGCCTTGAAGCAAGCCATCCAAACGACGGATGACTTCCCAATCGAGGCGCAGCAACACGCGTTCAGGCGTTGTCGCGGATTCGGTTACGCTCATGTAAAGGCACCACTGGAATCGGAATCCGATCCAGAATCTTTTGAAGCAAATCGTCGGCGCTCACGTTATCTGAAAGCGCTTCATACGACAAAACCAGACGATGGCGAATTACATCCAACGCCATATCCAAAACATCTTGCGGCAAAACGTAATCGCGTCCGCGCACGAACGCCAGGGCGCGCGCCGTAAGAATCAAATTGATCGAAGCGCGCGGGCTGGCGCCGAACATGATGTAATGTTCTATTTCTTTCACGCCGAAATCTTTCGGTTGACGCGTGGCCGTCACCATGCGCACCGCATATTCGATCAGCGCGGGGTCAACATACACGTTGTCCACTTCTTTTTGCAAGCCCACCAACTGTTCGGTCGTCAACACTTTTTGCACGGCTTGCAGAGCATTTGTCATGCGCTCGACGATCACGAACTCTTCCGTGGAAGTTGGATAACCGACCAATACTTTTAGCATGAAACGATCCACTTGCGCTTCAGGCAATGGATACGTTCCCTCGGTCTCAATTGGATTTTGAGTTGCCAACACCAAAAACGGATTCGGCACCTTATACGTTTCGCGGCCAATCGTCACCTGACGTTCCTGCATGACTTCGAGCAGCGCGCTCTGCACTTTGGCCGGTGCACGGTTGATTTCATCTGCCAATAACAAATTGGTAAAGACCGGGCCAAGCGAGGTGTTGAATTCGCCGGTCTTTTGATTGTAGATGCGCGTCCCGATCAAATCCGCGGGAACAAGATCGGGCGTGAATTGGATGCGCTTGAATTCGCCGCCAATCGATTCGGCCAACGTCTTGATCGCCATCGTCTTGGCTAGGCCTGGCACACCTTCAACGAGGACATGTCCGCGCGCCAACAGTGCGACCACCATTCGTTCGAGCAAATGATCCTGCCCGACAATGATCTTTTTCACTTCGTACAACACGCGTTCCATTGGTTTTCTATTTTCAGAATTTTCCTGATCCATCGCGCCTCTCCTTTGTTTTCTAATAAGGCGGCGAACCCGCCGCGCCACCGGCTACTGTAATCGGCACGGCAAAGCCAATGCCGACAAAGAAATTTTGGTCCGTGGGGTTTACGATTCCTGTAACAATGCCAATCACTTCCCCATTGCGATTCAACAGCGGGCCGCCCGAGTTGCCGGGATTGATCGCCGCGTCCACTTGAATCATGCCATGCAATTCTTGCGTGCTGCCAGGAACTTCAAATGTGCGATTGAACCCGGAGATCACGCCCGCGCTCATGGAACTATACAATCCAAACGGATTCCCAACCACATAGGCTTCATCGCCGACTCTCATCGCATTTGGATTCCCCAACACAGCCGGAACAATCTGCGCCGGAAGCTGGTCCGCGCTCAAGACAGCGATATCGTTCTCCGGCTGTCTCACTTTCACCTGTGCGCTTGATTGCGTTCCATCCGCAAAAGTCACTTTAATATCAGTAGCGCCCGTCACCACATGCAGGCTGGTAAGAATATCGCCCGCATCGTCAATGACCACGCCGCTGCCCAGACCACTTTCATCTTTGCCATTGCTATCTTGCTCTTTGGTTTGAATGAGAATCAACGAAGGTTGTATCACTTGATAGACTTGCGCTGAAAATGCGGAGGGCGGCGTGGCAGACGCCATCACTTGCGCAACCTGTGTACTAATGTCACTGGTAGTAATTGGGCGAGGCCCGGGAAACATGGCGTGATAAAGCAACAGTGCGGCCAACGCCGCTAAAACACCAGCCGCGAAAGGCGCGCCGCGTCGAACTCCCGCGCGGACACGTTGCCAGAATCCCGTTCGCCTCTCTGAGTTTGAAGTCACCGACTCGTTCTGTTTGTTATCCATAAAAGGGAAAAGCTTTTCGCGGAGCCATTCGACAGGCAATGGAATTACCACCATCGCCGCAAGCACATACACAACTATAAGGCCTTTTTCTAAAATAAAAATGAGACAAAGCTGAGAATATTTTGTAGGAAACGTGTTATTCCTTGACAGATACTTTCCAAAGGATATAATTAGATTCTGAAATAGTTAGAAAGTGAAACTATGTCAAAACTCGTTGAAGAAACCGCTCACCAAGTGCTCGAAACTGTCCCCATGGTCATGCGCACCATTCGGGCCGAGTTCCGCGGCCAGCGCTCTGCTGATTTATCAGTACCGCAGTTCCGCGCTTTGGCTTTTATCAAAAATAATGACGGAGCTTCGTTATCCAACCTCGCTGACCATATCGGGTTGACTCTGCCTTCAATGTCGAAGTTAATTGACGGTCTGGTGGGCCGCGGTTTGGTCAGCCGCGATGCGCATCACGAAGACCGTCGCAGGATTTGTCTCCGCCTGACCACGCAGGGGAAGAATGAACTCGATGCCTCCTATAGTCGTACGCAGGCCTTCCTCGCCGATCAATTATGTGAGCTGACCAAAGACGAGCTTAACATGATCACTCGCTCGATGCAAATCCTAAAAGGCTTGTTTGTATCGAGTCATATAGAAAAATCCGCAATACAAGAAAAAGAATAAATATGTATGTTTTAGAGACAAAAGCACTCACTCGCCGATTCGGCGGGCTTACAGCCGTTGATGCAATTGACATTACTGTGCAGGAAGGCGAAATCTTTGGATTGCTCGGCCCAAACGGAGCCGGGAAATCCACTGCGTTGAAAATGCTGACAACGTTGCTGCCCCCCACCAGTGGCATTGCAACAGTGGCTGGATTCGATATTGTCCATCAGGCCGCCAGCGTCCGGCGCGTGATCGGATACGTGCCGCAGCTTCTTTCTGCTGATGGCGCATTGACCGGTTATGAAAACCTGTTGATGTTTTCCAAACTATATGACATTCCCAAAGCAGAACGTGAAACGCGCATCGAGCAATCGCTGGAACTGGTACAGCTGGGAAACGCGGCCGGGAAACTGGTCAACACGTATTCGGGCGGAATGATCCGCCGACTCGAAATTGCGCAATCCATGCTTCATCGTCCCGCGGTCTTATTCCTGGATGAACCTACCGTTGGTCTCGATCCATTGGCGCGCAATTCCGTTTGGGAACATATCCAGCAATTGAAATCGCGTTATGGAACGACCATCGTTCTGACCACACATTACATGGAGGAAGCTGACGTGTTATGCAACCGCGTGGCCATCATGCACCAAGGCAAATTGGCCACAATCGGTTCACCGATGGAACTCAAAGCTTCACTGGGCGGAGATGCAACGCTCGACGATGTCTTTGCCCATTTCGCTGGAGCAGAACTTGAATCAGGAGGCAGTTACCGTGAAGTCTCAAGAACGAGGCGTACGGCCCGTCGCGTGGGCTAACCCACCTCTACATCAATTAGGAAATACTCTCGACGTACTTAGCCAATTTTTTAGCAAGACGTTTGTCATTGCAGAGCTGGAAATTCGCAAGCTGCGCCACGAACCGACCGATTTGTTTACGCGCGCACTTCAGCCTGTGTTATGGCTGTTGGTGTTCGGACAGGTTCTCAGTCGTACACGCGCCATTCCAACCGGCAATCTAAGTTATCTCGATTTCATGTCACCTGGAATTCTGGCACAAAGCGTGCTGTTCATCTCGATCTTTTATGGGATCGCGATCATTTGGGAACGCGACCTGGGAATCGTGCACAAGTTCCTGGCAAGCCCAACTCCGCGCGGTTCGCTTGTGTTGGGCAAGGCGTTATCGGCTGGCATCCGTGGACTCTCCCAAGCTATCATCATTTATATGTTGGCGCTCGTCCTCGGCGTCAAAGTGAATTGGAATCCGCTGGCGCTATTCGGCGTGCTGATCGCGGTGATGCTCGGCGCAGCGTTATTCTCCACTTTCTCGTTGATCATCGCCTGCATTGTAAAGACCCGCGAAAAGTTCATGGGCATCGGTCAGGTGATGACCATGCCGCTCTTCTTCGCCAGCAATGCAATCTATCCAATTTCGATGATGCCAGGTTGGCTGCAAGTGATTTCACGCGTCAACCCCT
>DATKNJ010000283.1:0-4317 GCA_035541395.1 Anaerolineales bacterium | reverse complement strand
CACTCGCAAGCGGAGCAGGATTCGGTCCGGGTAATGATGCGATCCAATCCAAACGCGGCCAGCGCGAGATATGTTCCCGCGCCCAATCCCGCGAGGCAGCCTTTGACGCGCAGTCCAGTGCTTGATTCCGAAATCCCTTTTTCGGGCTGCGGATTCTTCGCGCAGATCAACTCGAGAGTCTTGTTTTCCACATGCGTAACGGCATTGAGCAGCGAGCTGACCGCGTCGTCGGCTTTATACGCGCCGACCGGGCAAACCGTGAGACATGCGAGACAACTCTCGCACTTTTCTGAATCGAGCACCGGAGGCTTGCTGGGCGTGATGGCCCGGACCGGACAAATATTGAAACAAGCCTCGCAGGCTGAATTGCGGTCGAGCGAATGCAAACAACGTTCCGAATCAAAAACGATCGCGGAACGATCCATGGATGCAAATCGTTCGGCAGCGTCAAGCAGACTCACAGAGCGACCTCTTTCGGCATATGGATTTCAAGCCCGGCCGCCAGCGCCAACAACGCGCCGTGCGTGAGATGACCGAGGCCGAGATAAAAATCGGTTTCGGCATGTTTCTTGACGAGCTTCGCCCAGGCCGGACCCCAACGCAGCAAATGATCCGAAAGAAAATCGCGCTGGGCTTGCAGAAGCTCATTGAAACCCGATTCGTCATTCTCTTCCATCGCCTGCAAAGCGCGCGCCGCCAAATACGCGATGAAAATCAATTCGAGACCGATGTGGTCATCGGGTTCGCGGTTTATGCGTTCGGCCTGCAACTTAAAACGGGAATACCATTCTCGCACTTGCAAAGTCTGTACCTGAAAGACCAAGCGCTGCTCGCTGAAATACACAGATTCCCAAACCGGCGCCAACACCTTGTCGATGCCGATGAACAAATACAGTTGATCCTGCTTCAAGGCTTTCATCTCAGATTCGGAAATTCCGTCGCGATTCTCATTGGCCCAACGCTGCAATAATTCGAGTCCGCGTTGAGTCTCGGTTTGATCGGCGCCCAACGGCACCTCGGCAAACACATCCTCGCGAATCAACGATTCAAGCCAGGCCTGATCCAAATCTTCGTAAAGCAGCTTTCCAAGCAGACCACACAACAAAGATTCACCAACTAAAAATGAATTCCAATCCGACTGCGACATTTCAATTTACTCCTGGGAATCCATGGATTTATTTCTGCGTTTCTTTATCCAGAATAATACAAATAGCGGGATAGCGAACAGGGCCACAAGTGAGAGAATATAGGTGATAAATGTAATAGTTTGCGCGGCCCCGATTCCAACGGTCGCAAGCCAGTTGGAAACTCGTGCGCCCAGTGTAGGTTGCAGAGTTTCGGCTATGGGAAATTCCGATAAGGCCGGATGCAAAGCCAACGCGACCGATTCATCAAGAGGCATCGGTTTGGCGGATTCAAGCAACGCGACCATTTCACCGCTTCCCACCTGGACCGGCGTCTGCTCACTGTTAAATTGAATCTGCGCCTGCCCCTGATAGAGATACAACCAACCTGTTTGGCCAGCTACGTCCTCCAATGCAAACGCGCCGCTTGAAATATTTATGCTTGCGCCGGATATATGAACAGTTACTGTTTGCAAGGTGTTGCTCTTTCCCCACACCCAACCGTTATTCAAGCTGATATCCAATCCATTGACGGTTGCATCGCTTTCCGGCGGGATGACAATTTGTCCGGTTCCCCACGGAATATTCTTCGTCTCTGACTCGGGGACAAGTTGAACGTTTAATGTATTTTGATTCGCTGGAATATGTTGAGATTGAGAATAATATCCGGGTGCGATGACCGTTACGAAAGAAGCATCCTTCGGTAAATCCGTAATCAGAAACTGACCGGAAGTCGGATCGATAACCTGCGTCGCGCCTTTATTATTCACTTGAAGAAATGCAAAGGCAATTGTGTTCCCATCTTTATCTGAGACTTTTCCGGAGAGCGATTGGCTCTTCAATTCGTTCAACACAACATTTCCAGCCGGGGCATCGATCAAGTCCACCGTTTGCGCAGGCATGCTCAAACCTTGTATGATCAACGAAGAAGGATCGGGAGCAATCACATATTGGCTAATCGGAATCGGATCAAAGACAAATGTATTCTGCGAGGACAGCGTGGTTTCATACACGGGACCGGCCGGAAGTTGAATCGCTCTCACATGCAAACCGGCCAATGAAACGGACGAGTCATTGTTTTCCACATTCCCATTGATTTGTCCATTTTGAGCCGAGGCTGTTAGAGTCACCGCATCGTGAGTGGTCGCGCCAGGCGTTAAGTCCAACTGAGTCGGCTGGCTGGCATACAAGACTCCGTTCACCACTTGCGGCGGAACTGAAACATGATAATGCGTTGTAGCCTGGGATAATGCTTCGAGGTTCAATTGAGTCGTGCCATTGCTGTTGGAGACGGCGGCGCCATAACGACCGCGCCAGCCATAAAGGATGGTGGAGGCACTAACAGAAAGTCCGGGAAGCGGCTTGTTGGTTAAGCTATCCAGAACCTGCACCGGGACCGTAGCCGCGCCGCTCGAATCCACGCGCACCCAGCGTTCATCGGAGGCTTGATGACCAGTTGAGTCCACTACACTAACGACAAGACGTACTTCACCGCTCGGTATCGGCGCCTGCGTTCGGTAATCCTCATGGCATGGTAAGCAATCCGATCCGCCCGGTTTGATCATATAAGGGAGCGCGCCTTGTGGATTGATCGCTAAATTAAATTTATAACTTCCGGTTGGAGAGGGAGTCGTGGTCAATGAAGCTGTTTTTTGATTCCCCGACCAAACATCGAGCTTGACCTGCAGAGTCGTTGGCAATGTATTGCCAGAAAAAACCTGACCGGCGACAAATGCGGGTGCCGTGATTCCATTTCTGGCATAAAGCGTTTCGCCATTCGAAGGCGAGGCAATGAGCACCGTAATATCACCGCCGCTGATTGGCAATCCAGATGGACTCTGAGGAGGTGTATATCCGGTAACAGTAGGGCCAGCATCGCTCGCGCGTTGAAAAGCAGGGCACCATTCCAAGTTGGCCCCGTTGGCATGACAAGCATCACACTGCAAATAGATGACGCGTGGTGGTTCACCTTGTCCACGCGGATGATGACATTCTCTGCAATCGGATGTCGTGGATTGAACATCGGTCTGCGCCGCAGGCTGTCCCACAGCCGTAGCGGAGTCGATTCCCAAGGCATCCAAATTCCAAATCAGGAGTTCATTGTCTCCTCCACCGGAGGCCAATGTCTTGCCATCCGGAGAGAAACTCAAGGCATAGATAAAGCCCGTATACCCTTTCAATGTGCTGATCAAATTCCCATCGCTGACGTGCCAGAGCCGGACGGTTTCGTCCACAGCCGAGGAAGCCAGAATATTTCCATCTGGAGAAAAAGCTAATTTCAGAATGCTGGAGGAATGTCCCTTGAGCGTTCGCTCCAAACTGCCATCGGACATGCGCCACAAGCGAACGGTCATATCGAAGGAACCGGAAGCCAGCAGGCTGCCATCCGGTGAAAAAGCAAGGCAGCGCACCCAATCGGTATGCCCAACGAGCGTATATAACAAGCTGCCATCAGCCACGCGCCAGACACGCACTGTGTGATCTTCAAGTGCGCCCGCCACCAACTTTCCATCCGGTGAGATGGCTACGGCCCTGATACCCTGCGTATTTTGATCGATGGTCAAGAGCAGTTCGCCACTGGGCATCTTCCAAATGCGGACGGTATTATCGTCCGAAGCAGAGGCAAGCAAAGATCCATCTTTGGAAACTGAGATTCCGCGCACCCAGCCCTGAGGTCCGGACAATGTGTTCGTCAACTGGTGGTTCGGTACATTCCAAAGCTTGATGGTGTCGTCGAAGAGAGCAGCTGCCAATGTGTGACTGTCCGGTAGGAAAAGCACATTTCGAGCCAAGGCTTGAGTGTCGAGATAATCAAGAGACGAAAGTTTCTGCGCATCAAAAAGATAAATCCCCGATAGGCCTCCCACGGCGAAATACTTGCCATCGCCGGAATAGGCCAGAGAATAAGCTTCCTCATATCCGCTTGATGAAAGTCGAACGCGCTCTAACGCGCCATTCGTTTGCGCCGAGACACTCCCAATCTTTAAAACGAAAATCCCGGGTATCGATAAAAATAAAAGAGCAATGAGGACACGGAATCTCATTCTCATAGCAAATCCTTTTTAGAAAATCAATCAGGGGTGGGCGAGTTGCCCACCCCTGAAAGGTCAGTCTCTACCACCTATTTCTAGATACCAATCCGATAGTGAGTCGCATAGAAGATGAAACGTCCCAAGAACTCACTCACCAATAC
>DATKNJ010000282.1:0-8170 GCA_035541395.1 Anaerolineales bacterium | reverse complement strand
GCGGCGGTGATCGTACAACGCGGACGCGCCTTATTGGCGAAACGTCCAGCAGATGGCTTGTTGGGCGGGATGTGGGAATTCCCGAATGGGCAGGTGGGCGGTGATCCGGCGCGGGAGTTGGCGAAGGCTTTGAAAACGGGATACAAACTCAAAGTCCGAAGAGGAGAGGCGCTTGGAATTGTCGAGCACGCGTACACTCATTTCAAAGTCACAGAGCATGTATTTCGGTGTGACCTGGTTTCGATCCCAAAAGATAAAAATTTGAAATGGGTGCGAATCAAAGAGTTGGATAATTACCCCATGGGGAAGATCGACCGGCAGATTGCCGGAATGTTGTAGGGGCGGGCCGTCGGCTCGCCCCTACATGTTATTATGATTTGCTCAACGTGACGAACACCATCGGTCTGCGTTTGGTCTCTTCGTAGAGATATGATTTGACCGCGTTGGCGATGTCTTTTTCGGTGTCGAGTTCGTTCCCATTCACCAGTTCCATCACGTGTTTGCGCACACCGGGGATTAGGTGTTCGGCGTCTTCGGGGGAGAGGAAGCCGCGTGTGATAATCTCAGGTTCGTGCAAGAGACGGCTGGAGAGTTTATCCACGCTCAAGTCGATCAACATAATGCCGTTGCGCGCCAGTTGCCCGCGTTCTCGCATTACATCGTAATCGATATCGCCAATCGACTCGCCATCCACAAAGACATAATCACCGGGGATGCGTTGGCCGAGGCGCAAATTGCCTCCGGCCAGTTCCACGATCTGACCATTCTCAATTACCACGATCTTATCTTCCGGGACGCCAATCTGCTTCGCCAGTTCAGCGTGCCGCGTCAACTGACGAAGTTCGCCGTGGATCGGCATGAAGTGTTTCGGCCGCACGAGGTTGAGCAATAATTTTTGCTCTTCCTGGCTGGCGTGGCCCGAGACGTGTACTGCGGCCACTGAGTCATAAATCACTTTTGCGCCGCGGCGCAGCAAGCGATTGATGGTTTTGCTGATGGTCTCTTCGTTCCCGGGAATTGGATGTGAGGAAAGCACTACCGTATCGCCGGGCTTGAGATCGAATTGTCGATTCGTACCCGCCGAGAGTCGTCCCACAATGGACGAGGGTTCACCCTGCGAGCCGGTGCACATGATGACCACTTTGTGGTCTTGCATGTGCAGGGCTTGATCGATCGGCACAATCATTTCATCGGGGATTTCGAGATAACCCAACTTACGCGCGATCTTGACGTTATCCACCATGCTTGGACCCGCCAAGGCCATCTTGCGTCCGTGCTTGGCAGCCGCGTCCGCAACTTGCTGCACGCGCGAAATCAAGGATGCAAATGTTGCTACGATCACGCGACCTTCGGCTTCGGCCATCACTTTTTCGAAGGCCGGACCGATCACCATTTCTGATGGAGTCCAACCAGCGCGTTCTGCGTTGGTCGAATCGGAGAGAAGTAGATTTACGCCGCGTTTTGAGAATTCCGCCAGCTTGGCGTAATCTGTCGGCCAGCCATCGACCGGTGTGTGATCGAGTTTGAAGTCGCTCATGTGCACCACCAGTCCTGCGGGCGTAGTGATGCCCAACCCGACTGAATCGGGAATGGAGTGACAGACGTGAAAGGTCTCGATTTTAAACGGGCCAATATCAAACGAATCGCCCGCGTTCATGGTGCGTAGAACGGCATGGTCAAGGCCGCCGTTACGCGCCAGTTTCGCCTCGATCAGGCCGCGGGTCAGGGGTGTAGCGTAGACTGGCACGGGGATGTCGTTCAACACATGTTGGATCGCACCGATATGGTCTTCATGCCCGTGCGTGATCAGAATCGCCAGCACGCGGTCGGCTTTATCCAACAAATACTCGTAGTCGGGGATAATGTAATCCACGCCAAGCATGTCGTTCTTGGGGAACATAATACCCACATCAACAATGATGATATTGCCGCCGAAATCGTAGGCCATCATGTTCTTTCCAACTTCCCCAAGCCCACCCAGGGGAATGATCTTCAATTTTTCTTTCTTACTCATGTTAGATTTTCTAACCTCACTTAAAAATTTAATTAACCGCCATTGGCGGATAAGTTCAAGTTATATAAAAAGACCCTCGCCTGACTTGCTCGCGGGGGCCATACCACTTGCGATTGTTCCGAACAAATGGCGCTACGCGCCATGAAAGTCACATCCAACGGAGAAAAGTATAGCAGGGCAACCCGGTTTTGTCAAAGCCAGTTTCCAGACGTTTGAAACGCGTAAATATTACGCCTCAGCCTGCTCCGCCTTGAAGGAGATTTCCGACTCAAGTGGTCTTCTTTTATACTTGGTAAGTAGGCTTTTCCTCACGACATCGAGGAAATAATTAATGAAATCTACAAGTCAATGCAATGGCGGTGGCACAATGACAGCTTCGCAGAATGATTTTGTTCTTCCTGCAAAAACCAATTCAATTCAGGAAGGGCAGGGCGCACCGGTCGTGATGATTCACGGTTTGGCCGCTTCGCTCCACGATTGGGACGATTTGATTCCCGAACTGGTCCAGCATCATTATTCAGCCTACGCGCTCGATCTGCTCGGGCACGGCGAAAGCGCGCATCCCAGGTCGCGTGCTTATCAAATGGATTGGATGTTCGATCACATGGCGGCCTGGATTGATTCTCTCAATTTGAATCAACCTCTCGTGATCATCGGACATTCCCTTGGCGGATATTTGGCCATTGAATACGCGCGTCGCTTCCCTGCGCGGACCTGCGGCTTGATTCTGATCGACCCATTTTTTCGCGTCACTCAGTTGTTTCCGTTGTTGAGACTCTCGTATCGCCAACCGGCATTCGAAATGGCGGTTATACAATGGACGCCTCAATGGCTGCTGCGGATCGTAATCGATCTGACCAGTCTTTCGATGGGACACAGCAATGGCGGCGCACATAATTTGCCGGAAAACATCCGCACCCAAGCGGCATTGGATTACAAGCGCACCGCGCCGGGCGTGTATAACTTGCCCGGTCACGCGGCAGACCTCACACCATATTTGCCCGAAATCGAACAGCCGACTTTAGTGGTGTGGGGCACGCGTGACAATACGTTAAAGCCCGCCTCATTTGAGGAGTTAATCGCTACATTGCCGCACGCTGAGGGGAAATGTGTTCGTACCGGACATGTGCCGCATCAATCGAACTCGGCTGAGTTCAACGCCATGGCACTGGAATTTTTACAACGGCTTTAGAATTTCTAAAACTGTCTGATATGTCCTCTGAAGAGCCGCGTAGCGACGATGAAGATGCTTCGTCGTTTCGCTCCTCAGCATGACATGCTTACTTTATTTGATTGGCCCAAGGAAATATGTTGCTCGATATTGTGAAGCCTCGGCGGACCAACCGTTTTCGCCGTCCGCGAGTTTGACCGGCCACCAGAGATATGATCCGTTGGCATAAACTGTGCAGACCGGATCGCCAGTGATTTCCACTTGCGTGTTGGTTGGCATAGTTAGAATCCAGTTATCATGAATGCCCGGCGAAGAGCGCAGATTTAAATGGACGAGTGTGACTGCTTTCATCCCGGCCTTCAAGCGCGATGGATTGAGGTCGGAACATCCATTTGATTGATTGGATTGCGGAGACTCTGTCGTTGATGGCGTGTTGCTGGGCAACGGCGCGGGAGTTGGAGTCGGACTTTCCGGTTGAGGAGTCTCTGTCGTTGTGGGTGGAATAGGCGTCGGCGTAAGAGACGCGGTAGCCGTGGGCGCAGTGGTCGGCGTCGAAGTTTGAATCGAGGTCGCGGTCTGCGAGGGAATTGAAGTTGGCAGGAGCGAAGCAATCGTGGGGATTTGAGTCGAGAGGCCCGTCAGTTGTTTGGTATTCCGTAAAAGTAGAAAGATAAAAATCAAAAACAGAATAACAGCAACGATCAATTTGAAGAGATCATAGCCGAGTGCTGAGGCGCGTCGATGAGCATCCATGCTCAGCCTTTGGCAGCTTTTTGCGCCGCGAACTCTTTGGCTTGCGCGATCATCTTGTCTTCGCCGGGGAAGAAGCGTTTGATCAGCTCGCCGAGGATTTCCTGCAATTCTTCCGGCGTCAACTCGGCCATCTCTTCAAAGGTATAAATACCAGCTTCGTTCAAGCGTTTGGAAATGACCGGCCCAACACCGCGGATGGCTTGAAGATTATCCTGGCCTTGTCTGTTTTGAATCGGTTTGGATTTGGAAGCGCGCCGCTTCTTTTTGGTTTCCAATGTGGCAATACGTTCTTTGAGGCTGTCGTTTTCTTCGACGATAGGCTGATGACGACGGCGCCAATAGAACCAGTCGATGGCCCATTCGATCAACCAGCCGATTAGCAATCCGAGGACGAGCATGGCAAGTATGTTCATCGGCAGCCCTTTCGGAACTTGTTATAAAAAATTGAATGAACTGATTTTATCAGGATGTTTGAAAAATGCAATTTTATTTTGCATAAAAGTGAGATATGATTACTTGTAAGAAAATCAGTGAATTGATCTCCTGATATTTGGGAGTTGTGTTCGTTGTGTTGTAAGCGGATGATCGTTCGTCGAATCGGGCCGGATATTTTAAGATAAATCACCCGTCAGTCCTCTTGAATTGGCTTTTTGTTTGTGCTACAATCTGCTCACATCGCACTAGATGTAGGGGGGCTGAGGCACTTAGCCCGTACATCTGGCGATGACATTTGTTCTATTTTGGAGCCCTGCCTGTATGCGTTGTCCGTACTGCCAACACGATGACTCGAAAGTGCTTGACACTTCTCATGACAGTCACGGGGGAATCCGCCGGCGCCGCGAATGTTTGAAATGCGGCCAACGCTTTAGCAGTTACGAACGTCCGATTTTGGCCACCCCTTTGCTGATCAAACAAGATGGCACGCGCGAAGAATTCGACCGTGAGAAGTTGGCGCGCGGCATTCGGATTGCCTGCGCCAAGCGGCCGGTCTCTGCAGCGGACATCGAGCGTTTGATCGGACAGGTGGAGTCGCAACTCCAGAAGATGGGCAAATCCGAAGTCTCTTCCCGCGTGGTGGGCGATTTGACAATCAGCGGGTTGAAGGAAATGGATCAGATCGCGTATATCCGTTATGCAATCGTTTACCTAGGTCTGGATGACCTGCATGCCTTACGCAACGAAATAGATCGTTTGCTTGAAAGCTAATTGAGGCAACGATCCTCCTCCCACCTGGTGAGGAGTGTCGTTGCCTATTTTTGTCTCAATTTCTGTCCTTTGTATCGACTGTCAACCGAAAAACTTTATACCAACTGACGAGGAGAGTCTTATATGGTTACGAAATCTGCATCGACTACAACCAAATCGAAACATGGACTACTTCCTACACCGCCCATGCCAAAGGGACTGCCGAGAGCGCAGTTAACCGAGAATGCCCGCCAAGTGCTGATGAAGCGCTACGTGCGCCGCGATGACGATGGCAAGCCAGCCGAAACCGTGGAAGAGATGTTTTGGCGCGTGGCCTATCATGTGGCGAAGGTGGAGGAGATGTGGGAAAGCGATGTGATCGAACGCGCCAAAGAGTTCTATCACTTGCTGACCAGCAAAAAGTTCTTCCCCAATTCCCCCACATTTACCGGAGCGGGCACTCCGCTCGGACAGTTGGCCGCGTGCTTCGTGTTGCCCATCACGGACGATATGGGCCGCGACAGCGCTGGCATCTTCCAGACTTTGCGCGACGCGGCGTTGATTCAACAGACGGGCGGCGGAAACGGCTTCTCCTTCTCGCGCCTGCGGCCGAAAGGCGCGCTGGTCAAGACCTCCTCGGGGCAGGCAACGGGACCAGTAGGCTTTCTGCGCGTGTATGACCATGCTTTTGGCGAGATTGCGCAAGGCGGCACGCGGCGCGGCGCGAATATGGGCGTTCTGCGCGTCGATCATCCCGATGTGGAAGAGTTCATCACGTGCAAGACGGATGAAAACCAGATCACGAATTTCAATATTTCGGTTGGTATCACGGACGCGTTTATGCGTGCTGTGCGCGACGACAAAGAATGGGAGCTGCGCTTCCCCGATACCGTTGAGATGAAGAACCAAAAATTCAGCGGCACACTGGAACAGGCCGAAGCCGCAGGGATTCCGATTCGCACGTATCGAAAAGTCCGGGCGCGCGATCTGTTCGATAAGATCGTGAAGCAGGCGCATCATAACGGCGAACCGGGTGTGCTGTTCCTGGACGCGTCGAATCGCAGCAATCCTGTTCCGCATTTATATCCGCTCGAGGCGACCAATCCATGCGGCGAGCAGTGGCTTGGCCCGTACGAGAATTGTTGTTTGGGTTCTGTCAATTTGAATGAACATTGCGGCCCGGACGGCACAGTCGATTGGGAAACGCTGCGTCAATCGGTGGTGACTGCCACGCGCTTCCTCGATGATGTCGTCGAAGCCAACGCGTATGTGCCCGCCGTGCCCCAGTTGAGCGAAGCCGCGCATCGCGCCCGCCGCATTGGGCTTGGGATCATGGGCCTCGGCGATCTGATGTATCACGTGGGCGTGCGTTATGGATCAAAAGAAGGACAGGAGTTCGGCGCACAAGTGATGGAATTCGTGCGCTATCATGCCATGCAGACCAGCATTGCGCTCTCTGAAGAGCGCGGCCCATTCCCGGCCATCGAAGGTTCGATCTACGATATGGACAACATGACCTGGACTCCGCCTCAGGCGTTGGTCAACTATTCGCATGACTGGGGCAGGCCGGAGGTCCGGTGGGATGCGGTGGTGAGCGGAATCAAGAAGCACGGCATCCGCAACGCCGCGCAAACCACAGTCGCACCGACCGGCACGATCGCCACTGTTGCCGGATGCGAAGGTTACGGTTGTGAACCCGTTTTTGCGTTGGCGTATATTCGTCACGTGAATGACAACGGCAAGGATTTGCAACTCACTTACGCCAGCCCGCGCTTCGATGAGGCGCTCAAGAGGCTTGGCCTTGGTGAAGAGAAACGTCAGGAAGTGGTGGAGCAGGTGATGCGCGACGGCACTTGCCAACAGGTGGAAGAAATTCCGCAGGCCGTGCGCGATACGTTTGTCGTCTCGGCGGATATCACCGCTGAAGAGCATGTACGCATGCAGGCCGCGCTGCAGGCCTTTGTGGATAACTCATTATCGAAGACGGTCAACTTCTCCGAGAGCGCCACAGAAGACGATGTGGCCAAGGCGTATATGCTGGCTTGGGAATTGGGATGCAAAGGCATCACCGTGTATGTGACCGGCTCGCGCAACAAAGTGGTGTTGGAGACAAACGCCACCGCACAGAAGAAACAGGAAGGGCTTTCAACTGCTCCTGCCGCGCCCGCGCCTATGATCTGGCATGAGACGAAGAAGCCGCGTCCCAAAGCGTTGACCGGCAAAACGTACAATGTGGAGACTCCGCTTGGCAAGGCATTTATCACCATCAACCAAAATGGCGGCGAGCAGCCTTTTGAAGTGTTCATCAACACGGCCAAGGCCGGTTCGGAGACTGCGGCGGTGTCGGAAGCGATCGGGCGCTTGATCTCCTACATTTTGCGGATCGCCAGCCCGGTCGTCCCGACCGACCGCATGCGCGAGATCGTGCGCCAGTTGGCTGGCATCGGCGGCGGACGTTCGTTGGGCTTTGGCCCGAACCGAGTCCGTTCGCTGCCGGATGGCGTTGGACAGGTGTTGGAAACTTATCTGCGGGAGAAAGATGGCATCACCGTGGAAGCGCCTGCCGAGAAATCTAATGGCAATGGCGGACACAAGCTCGAAGCGGAGGCCGAAGCCGCGGCGGTGGAGTCCAATTTATCTCCGCTCAAGATCGGTGACTTGTGCCCGGAGTGCGGTGAAGCCGCTGTCATTAATGAAGAAGGCTGCCGAAAGTGTTATGCTTGTGGTTATAGTGAGTGTTAAGCCCCACCCGCTGCTTCGCAGCACCCTCCCCATCCCGCGGGATGGGGAGGGGCAAGCTACCAGGAGAATGTCTTATGCCAAATGATGAACTTCGTCAATTACTCGAAAAACTGCACACCGAGATCGGGCGCACCCAAAGCGTGGATGCGGAAAACCGCGACTTGTTGCGCCATCTCGAAAATGATGTGCGCACGCTGCTCACTCGCACGGAGAAGGGCCAACCTGCGGGGTTGACCGGGCGCTTGGAAGATGCGATCAACACGCTGGAGGTTTCCCATCCCGCGCTGACGCAGATGCTCTCGGAG
>DATKNJ010000281.1:0-8307 GCA_035541395.1 Anaerolineales bacterium | reverse complement strand
CGCGGTGGGTCCGAGCGAGCCGAAGCGTTTCGCTTCTTCAAGATTCATGGTGCCGATGCCGCGCGTGCGTTGCAAGAATCCTGTATCGGTAGTGACCACATCTAGGTAATATCGGATTCGTTCTTCGAGATAATCCAGCCCTTTGTGAATCAAAGCGACCTGTCCGGTTTCAATATCCTGTTTGACGCCGCCCAAAATACAAATGGAATAGTTGACGCGGTTGCCAGTTAATTCTTCCAACAAGTTCATCACTGTTTCGCGGTCGCGCCACGAATACATGAATAATGTATCGAAGCCGGCTTCATGTGCGGCGACGCCGAGCCAAAGCAAATGACTATGAATCCGTTCGAGGCCCGCGACCAATTCGCGGATTGCGAGTGCACGCGGTGGAACTTCCACTTGCGCGAGTTTCTCCACGCCTTGTGAATACGCACTGGTATGTGTGTGAGAACAAATCCCGCAGATACGTTCGAGCAGATATAAGTTTTGAATCCAGTTGCGTTCTTCGGTTGCTTTTTCAATGCCGCGATGGACATAACCGAGTCGCATGCGCGCACCGGTGATGATCTCGCCATCGACTGCGAACTCAAAGTGACCCGGTTCTTTCAAAGCCGGATGCTGTGGCCCAATTGGGACAATGAACTTGTTCCCGACTCGACCGGTCTCAGGCTTGCTCGCCGTTTCGACGGGCGCAGCCTGCTCCTGTTTGAAATCGCGCCGCAGCGGATAGACTCCTGTCGGCCAATCATCCGGCAGGAATAAACGAGAAGGATCCGGCGTGCCGACTACATTCACACCGAGCATTTCACCTAATTCGCGTTCAAAGAAAGACGCGGCCGGAATCTGCTCACTAATGGATGGAATTTCAGGAGAACCTTCGCGCGGCAAACGGACTCGCAGCGTGGTGACCGCGGCATCATCACAAAAATGATAAAGTGCTTCCAGTTCGTTCGACTCTGGAGAAAGGTCCATGCCGGTGATAGCTGAGAGGTAGCCCCAATCCGCGTTCGATAAAACGGCCGCGGCGGATGGAAGATCGCTTGCGGTAATTTGCACATCGAGGCGATTGCTCTCAGGTTGGTTTGTGCCCTTGGCAAACGGAGCAAGGAGTTCCCCCGCGCTCTGTAATAAAGTTTCGGTGGTCATGCAGCCTCCTGATGTGTCGGAAGTGTGATCGGCGCGGGATGCGTGCCCGCCTGCACGTGTTTCAATAACTTGACAATCCCATCGATGATGGCTTCGGGCCGCGGCGGGCAGCCGGGCACGAACGCGTCCACGGGCAACACTTCGTCAATGTGACCGATCACGTTATAACAGCCCTGAAAAACGCCGCCGGAGATTCCACACGAACCCACCGCGACGACAAATTTTGGTTCCGGCATCTGTTCATAGGTGCGGAGCAACCGTTCGCGTGCCTGACGCGTCACGGGGCCAGTGCAGATCAAAACGTCCGCGTGACGCGGGCTGCCGCGCAGCTTGATACCAAAACGTTCTACATCGTAACGCGGAGTCAACGTGGCGAGAATCTCGATGTCGCATCCATTGCAGGAACCGCTATTGAAGTGAATCGCCCACGGTGAATTGACCCGCGCCCAGGTCGCGATTTTGCCCATTAATTGGTTTACATAATTTTGCGAGTAGTTCATTCGATTCGACTCCTAACCTAAAATGAGCGCCAGCAGGGCCAGGATCAGCCCGCCCAAATAAACCAGACTCACCAGAGTCAGACCGCTGGAACCCAACATCAATACACCGAGATGTAACACCGCGAAGAACAACGCCACTACGAAGAATGGCCGATAACCCGGCGCGGCGGGCGTTGTATCGTGCTCTTCGCCGCTGGCGTATCCACTGACCTTGAGGTCGCTGGCTTTGCCGCGCATCGAGATTCCTTTTCCAAACAAATACAAGACTGCAACCAGCAATCCATAAATCGCAAAAGCAAAAAGTGGGGACAAAATTAAGTTTGCCATCTCCTTTTATCTCCTACTTTCCAAACATACTGAGGAAAGCTTGCGCGGCAGGTTCCGTGAGCCAGTTCATGATGGACGGCCACAAACCGATCACTACGATTGCCGCGGCCAGAATTACCAACGGAATATTCATCGCAAGCGGAATCGGCGCGCCGTGCTCCACGCTCTCTCCCATCTTGCGACGATACATCACGTTTACGATGGGCGCATAATACGCCAATGACAATACGCTGTTCAACGCCGCAAAAATGACCAGGCCGATCAACCAGCCGTTGTTCCCTTGAAAGCCCGCTACAAAGATCTGCCACTTGGACATGAAACCAGCCAGTGGGGGAAGTCCGCCAAGTGCCAATAGTGCGATGCTCAACGTCAATCCGACCAGCGGATACTTGCGCGCCGCGCCCGCCAAGTCATTCACTTCCAATGGACGATGATTTCCATGTTGATCCAATAACGCAAACATCAACGCGCCGACTGCTAAAAAGGCCAGTCCCTTCATGAGTGTGTGATTGAAAAGATGAAAAGCCGCGCCTTGCGCGCCCGCGGGATTTCCATCATACAAAGCAATGCCCAAGCCCAGCAAGATGTAGCCCATGTGACTCAGACTCGAATATGCCAACATGCGTTTGACTTGAGTTTGGCGCAATGCCATAAGATTTCCAAAGAACATATTCAAGGCGCCGAAAGCTAGCAGAAGCGTTCCCCATGAAACGGCAAATCCGCCCAATGCGGAGAGCGCCCGCAACATGGCAACCAAACCGGCTTCGATCACCACACCGGAAAGCATGGCACTGATTCCGCTTGGTGCCTGGGAATGCGCGTCCGGTAGCCAGGTGTGCAGAGGCACAAACGCAACCTTGACGCCAAATCCGATAATGAAGAGCGCGCCCGCCAGTAACAATCCGGTTGGAATGGAGGACAGCGCAGATACTTGTCGTTGAATTTGATCCAACGCCAGCGTTCCGGTATTTGCCAACACTAACGCGATTCCCAACAGAACCAATACGGAGCCAGTTGCACTTTGTACGAGATATTTGGCTCCCGCTTCCAACGAGGCCGGGCGTTCGCGATAAAAAGCGACCAGCAAATAAGATGAAACTGCCATCGCCTCAAACCACATCCATAGATTGAACAAATCATTCGTGCATCCGAGGCCGATCATGATGCCGATCATCGCCAACAGCATTGCATAGAATTTTTCTTCGCCTACTTCTTCAGCGATGTAAGGCCACGAGAACAGGACCACCAGCGTTCCCAATCCCAACGTCATGGCAGCCAACAAGAAACTCAGTCCATCAACGTGCAGCCAGATCGACTCGAGGTTGAACTGCAGATTTGCGCCACCGACTACAAATCCTGACCAACTCACAATAAATAAAACCCAGGTTACCAACAGCGCCAGTAAAGAAATTCCACGAACCAACCATGAATGTTCGTTTAATTTATCTTTGTGCGCACCAAGCCGTCCTGCCAGATACACCAGCGGTGAAGCGCCGAGCGGGAGGCCAATCATCCACGGAAACATCGATGCGTTCATCTCACGCTCCAAACCAGGAAGATCAAAATCATCAACAACGCGCCGAGAATGCCGACCACATTCCAACTCAGGATGCCCGTCTGCGTTTTTTGTAAAACCGAACCAAGCCCGAGGGTCCAATTTGAGATGCGCTGATTCAACCAGTCAAAGCCGAAGCTTTCGCGGCTGAGGGCATCCATCCACGCGGCAGACCGCCCTGAGGCCTGTTTCCTAACCATCCAGAAGATTCCCAAACCGGCCGCGATCATAGCCAGCGCGGCATACGTCGCTGGCGCTGTGAAAATTTCAACAGCCAACTCTGACAGGTTTAAACTTTGAATCGCATGGAACGGCAACGTACTTTGAAGTAATGAGTTGAATGGAGTTACCAACAACCAGGTTGTCAAGGTTCCAAGTGCAAGCAATCCAAGCGAAATCTTCATCGCATTTCCGGCATCATGTACATGTAACGACTCGCGTGCTTCTCCGAAGAATACCAACCATGTCATGCGGAACGTATAGAAAGCTGTCATGCCTGCGACAAGTACCATACCAGCGTAAGCCCACCATGGGCCTTCACTCAAACCGGATTCGAGAATTAGTTCCTTGCTCCAGAAGCCATTCAAAATTGGCAAACCTGCCAAAGCCAGCGCGCCGAGAATGAACACATTGCACACGAATGGCATCTGTTTTCCCAACGCGCCCATGCGGCGCATATCGCGCGTCCCAGCCGTGTGAATGACCGCGCCCGCCGCGAGGAATAACAACGCTTTGAACACCGCGTGACTCAACAAATGGAATTGGCTTGCAAACACTCCGCCCACGCCAATCGCATACACCATATAGCCAAGTTGACTCACCGTGGAATAAGCCAGCGCGCGTTTTAAGTCTGTAGCGATCAAAGCCATGAAGGCTGTGATCAAAGCTGAGATCAAACCCACCAATGTCACGGACAAAGTCCAGCCGGGCACGTGTTCAAAAGCCGGGTAAAAACGTGCCAGCAAATACACACCCGCGTTCACCATTGTCGCGGCATGGATCAAAGCACTGATCGGAGTCGGCGCTTCCATCGCGTCTGGCAACCAGGTATGAAATGGGAACTGTGCCGACTTGGCCGCGGCTGCCAGTAAAAATCCGAAAGCCACCAAGCCAAGAATACCCGTGGGCATCGTCTCCGCTTTAGAGAGTAAATCAGAAACCTGATAACTTCCCAGCGTTGCATACGTAGTGAGCGCGCCTGCCAATAATCCAACACCGCCCACTTGTGTGATGATCAACGCTTTGATGCCGCCTGCCACTGCTCTGGGATCATCGTTATAAAACGAGATCAAGGCGTAGGAACATAAGGCGGTGATCTCCCAGAAGAGGAACATGAAGAGCAAATTACCGCTCAACACCAAGCCTGCCATGGCGCCGATGAAGAGTAGAACAAATGCATAGTATCGATTCAGCTGTTCTTCGCTGCGCATATAATCCACAGAAAAGATCACGGCCAGCGAACCGATCACACAAGCAATAGCGGATAACGTCACCGCGAGGCCATCTGCGATGAAGGTTAAGTTGCCGAAGAAACGTCCCATCGGCAGGTTGATAACTGTCGCCGCGGATGAAAACGGAATCAAAGCCAGGGACGCAAGTCCGGCCAAGATACTGAAACCAACTGCAAGTCCGTGTTGGAGGCGGGGATGTTCATCCCGCGTTTGCCAAAGAACGACCGCTCCCAGCCAGGGGATTCCAATTACGAGTCCAACGAGTATCCCAGTCATGTCAGCCTCGCAGCGTTGAGATCTTGGCAACATCAAGTGTGCCGGTTCGCCTACGAACCTGTACAGCCAAAGCCAACGCAACGACGGCCACAATCGTATCGGCCACAATCACTGTTGCGGCAACGCTTTGACCAAGCCCCAGATTCCCGCTGGCCTTGCCTGCCAACACCAACGCCAGCATGGCGGCTTTTACCAGAATTTGCAAAACAAGCACAATCTTGATTAAATTGCGGGTGATCAGCAAGCCATAAAAACCAACAGCCAGCAATAACACAACACCAAATAGAAGAATGTTAAGAGGGGAAAGGGTCATACATGGATCTCCTGTTTTGCATGAGCAGCGATGGTTTCTTCCTTTTCAAGGACTTGCGATTCTTCCTGCTCTTTGGGCTGTTGATGCTTTTCTGAAAGCAGCCCCAGCACTCCCATGACGCCTGAAAAGATCAATGCCACTTGAACCCAAACGTCCAGCACGCGATGTTTCCATAATACATCCGCGAGCAAGACTTCACCATTTGCAGTCGGATGAATCACAACAGGATAAGCCATCCATCCTGCCAGCACTGCGATCGCTGCGATCAGTAAAATTGCAAAAGGTTTTGGAATAATAGAAGTTGGGTCGTAGGTGTCGTCGCCAACGACGCTCAGTGTGTAGACCAGCAACACTGTGACAAGACCTGCACCCACACTTAATTCGATCACTGCCACTTCGAACGCGCCAAGCATGTATAGGCTTATACTCACTATTGCACTGACACAGGCCAGATACAACGTGGAGGGCAGGAGGTGTTTGGAAATCATCGCGCGATATGCACAAAACGCTGCCGCAAGGCTAAGCACAAGGTATGACAAATTTTCCATAAGGTTTCTTCTCCATCCAGCCTCGAGTATATGTTTATCCTAATATTGTTATATGTGATATTTATCACAATAAAACAGCACTTTTATCCTTATTATCGGTATTAGGATGAAGAATCGCACGATGGATTAAATCAAACGATCCGATTCTGATATTTACAGAGTCGGATCGTTCTTGTTTCTAGCCTGTTAGGGAAATGCAAAGCAAATAATCTTTATTGTCTTCTACTTCTCGTGCCTCACCCAAAGTTCTTCTGCCATCAAAGCGCGCACCGCGCGCGGCTTGATCTTTCGATATACGCGGCTTGGCTTTTGCTCTACACCATCAACAGTAAGAAGTCTTTCTATAGATATCCCAAACTGGCGCGCATTTTCCTGCAAATAAGGTTCGATCAACGCCCAATCTTCTGCCGCGAGTTCAGCGAATTCGCCGCCATTCAACTGGTCAGCCGCGACGCGTTGGTATGGATCGCGTATATAGATGGCTCCGCCTGATGCCAACGAGAAGAGATTGCCGCCCGGATACGGCGTATCCATCTCAATGAGTTGATTGTGTTCGTCGAAGGTGATTCCATTGAGAACGACAAAACCGCCTCCGTTCAATGGATCGCCAGCCATAAAGGATTCAGCCAGATAGTCCAGGCAGGTGCCGTTGATGACCACGCGCGGTCGCCCGACCGCGTTGATCAATGGACGTCCGGCCGCGTTGCCAAGCACGTAAACTTCTCCGCCTTTCGCGGCATACATGAACGTTTGACCGACATCACCATGGACGACGAGCTTCCCTGATTTCATGATCTGCGCGAGCTGATCCTGTCCATTATTGTGTACGTGAACTTCGAGACCATCTGCGCCGGATGCGAGATAATCACCGGGCGATCCATACACATCGATGCGGACGCCGTTCGTGGCGGAACCCAGACCATTGCCGATAAAGCGATGTCCTTTTGCGAACGCGACTAGGAATCTTTTAAATCCATTCTCGTATAACTTTTGAATCGCGGTTGCGACTGAAGCTTCGCCTTCTGTCGCAAAGTTGCGCGCGTCGATGATCACGATTTGTTCGTTGTTTGCAGGCTCAGCAAAAGAATCACCGGCTTGCAAATAATAGTACTTATGCGACGAATCTTTTTTCAGTGATTCGATCATGTGCGCAAAAGTTTGATCGACCAAAGAGAGCAGACTGCTTCGCCGGAGTCCGCCTGTATCGTAACGACGATCCATTATCAGCGTGAGCAGTTCGGTGATCTCAGGTTGATTCCCTTTTATAGATTCATCTTCCACCTGTGCGAGGAAACCAGCCAGCTGTGCATACTCCCAGTGAGTCACTTGATCTTTGAACCAATTAAAGGTTTCCTTTGCAGATGCAGATGGTATGTTCAATTTTGATTTCGCCGCGGAGGCTTTATCAAATCGAAATGCTGAAGTGTGGGTTGGCATAGAAATAGGGCGACCGAATTTATCCGTGCAAGTGATGTCCATGCCCTTTCCATTTGACTGAACTTTATAGAAGAACGCGCCACCGTCCGTATGGCTGCCGCCGCGCGCGTTCCAATAACGATCAGCGCGCGTCCAGAAGCGTGAATCGGATTTTGCCAAACTCTCGAGCGCGGCATCGATTCCCTGCTTCTCGGACGCGGCGAATCCGATCGCGGCTTTGGTTCCATCTTCGAATATATTTTCCTGCCAGGCAAACACTTGCGGCCGCAACATGCTGGTGTCGGTGATGCCGGTCAGACTGTAGAGTGGGCCACCCTCGGCATGCGTATCCGATTGCGTGATCAGGAAGAACCACGGGCCATCCGGCGAGCAGTGCATGTGCGTTTGTTGCAACATTTGATAGACGCTTTGCTTTTCGGGCGGGAGCATGTTGAAGTCGCGTTCGGTGGTCGGCGCCATGGCTTCGATCACATATTCGAGCGGATAGTTGTACGTGCGGTGCAAAAGATCGAACACCTGAACCGCGACTTCTGTATCCGTCAGGAACAGGGGATAAATGTTTCGCTGTGACAGATATTCGCTGATCGAAGCGTAGTTGGCAAAGTCTCCGTTATGGACGAGCGCTTCATTCATCCCGATAAATGGATGCGCCCCGCCCGGATGCCAAACGCGTCCCTTGGTCGGATAGCGATGATGCCCGATCCAAACATGCGCGTGCATCTCCTCGAGTTGATAATAACGAATCACATCGTCG
>DATKNJ010000280.1:0-4593 GCA_035541395.1 Anaerolineales bacterium | reverse complement strand
AATGCTTTTAGGGTCTGCCGCCAGCACTTGTTGAAAGTCGGGGGTCAGTTCCTGTCGCCGCGCCAACCGGTCGAGTCGGATGCTTTTGGTCTTTACCAAAAGTTCGATGTTTTGAGCTTGATTGTTCAGGAGGGTTTGCATTTGCGTCACAGCTTGCTGGCGCAACAATGCACTGGAACGGAAATATGCCGCGCCGCCCATGGCAATCAACGGGATTAACGTCAACAAAAGCAGCGTTTGAATCAGCGAGCGTGTCAAGCTGCCTTTGAATTGAGTTTGGCCTGTTGATCTGTCTTGGGATGAACCGGCGGTGGAAATATCCATACTTAATTATATTCCCAGACTTGTTCTCCGTTCAAGATTCTGCGGATTTGATCGGGAAAACGGTCGGGATCCAGCGGTTTGCCGAGGAAGCCATCAAAACCAGATTCGCGCGCTTTGTGCATTTGATCTACACTGGCCTCGGCTGTGACCGCCACAATTGGAATTGTCCTTAGTCGTTCTGAAGCCCGAATTTTTTTCAGTGCCCCGTACCCATCTTCATATGGCAGCCGGATATCCATCAAAATCAAGTCAAGACGGGGCAAGGCGTCTGCGTATTCGACCACTTCGTATCCTGAAGTTTTCCATTCGCAGTGGATGCCTAAATATCCGAGCATGCGTGCAATCAATACGAAGTTCGATACGTTATCTTCCACCACCAAGACAGTTGTATCTTTTGGAATAGTGGATTTGCGGACAGGCTGTGTTTCAGAGATGTAAGGAGCTGGATCAGCCATTAGCATTCCTCATAAAGCGTTCAATTAATTTGGGAAGGGCATCGATGTCAATCGGTTTTTGAATATAACCATCGCAGCCGGCTTCTAAAGATTTCTCGCGATCGCCGCGCATAACATTGGCGGTCACTGCGATGATCGGAATGCGCGCGTGCGCCGGCATGGTGCGGATACGAGATGTCAATGCATATCCATCCATATCGGGCATGTTAATATCCATAAGAATTAAATCCGGATTGCCAGTTTCCAACAAGGAGAGTGCATCCTTTGCACTTGGTGCTTCTATCATAGCATATCCCTCTGACTCCAAAACACGGCGGATCAAGTTGCGGTTATCGAAATTATCTTCAACGTAAAGTATGGTTTTCTTGTCTAACATTTTTACTTCCGCTACGATTTTACTTGCGAGGAGGGCCTAGTACATATCAGCTACCTTACAAATGACTTAACAAAAAAGTCGAGGCGCTAATTGGCCTCGACGGTGAGCGGGTGATGGGACTCGAACCCACGATATCTTGCTTGGGAAGCAAGCGTTCTACCACTGAACTACACCCGCAAATAATGATGAACCACAAGATGTTTGATTATAGCCCGGCCAATTGAGCGATGTCAAGCATGCTTCGCTCACGCCGACCTTTTCACTGCTTCCGATTAAGAAGTTTGTTTGCCAACTCGAGCAACGTGTTGCCAGCTTCACCTTGTGGCTTGGCCCCTCTCAAATTTTTCAACGCAGATTCTGTCCAATATTCTGCTTGGCTTTGCGCGTAGTCATAACCACCCTCGCGACGAAGCTCTTCTGCAATTTCACTTACCTCACGAATTGATATCGGGCCTTGCTTCCAACGCGCCGCGAACTTTCCATTTTGGCTCACCCCATACAATATGGGCAACGAATTCTTTCCTTCAACAAGATCGCTGGCTGTTGATTTACCAGTCATAACCTCATCCCCCCAAATGCCGAGGATGTCATCCTGTACTTGAAAGGCCAACCCGAGATCGTGGCCGAAAGATTTATAAGCTTGTTGCTTTGCTTGATCTGCTCCACCTAGCAACGCGCCGATGTGACAACACGCGGCGAGCAGGGCAGCGGTCTTGCCAGAGATCATCGGCCAATAATCATCAAGGGTTAAATCGAATCGTTCTTCGTAGCTGATGTCGAGGAATTGGCCGCGCGTTAAGTCGAGGCAAGTATCATTCAAAATGGTGGTAGCCTGCACAACGGTCTGCGCGGGATACAATTGAATCAAATCCAGCATGGCTTCATTTGAAATCATAAACAACGCGTCGCCAGCGTTGATCGCGAGCGGCATGCCCCATTTCACCCAGGCGGTATCGCGTCCGCGGCGTTTGAGTGAATTATCTTGAATATCATCATGTAACAAACTAAAGTTATGTACTAATTCAATTGCGGCCGCAGCGGGCAAAGCTGCTTTCCATTCCGTGCCACATGCAGCTGTGGTTAGTAATACTAACAATGGACGGATGCGTTTGCCTGTAGCCTCGGGGCCCGCGCCCTCGCCAGTCCAGCCCATGTGATAAGTGAGAATTTCATGGAAGGGTTGGGTGAGCGGCTGATCGAGGCGCGCAACCTGTTTTTGTAGTTCCAACTCGATGTGAGAGAGAAGCGATGTTGTATCCAAATTATGATCCGGTTCCGGTGTAGCTATTAACTCCGAGTGTCCATATCCAATAGGTGAGGGCAAAAAGCCCAATGCCGACGATCGGCGAAAAATAAATCAAAGGCGAGACTTGTTGCGGCTGAAGAAAAAGTTGCGATGGATAAAATGCAATGAAGCCAAGCGGAATGATATAGGTGAAGGTAAAGCGAAAAGCTCCATCGAAAATATTCATCGGATACGGCGCGAACTCGCGCAGTTTCCATGCCAATCCCAAAACCGGGTAAGAGTCCAAAACCCAAAAGGCCGCGCAGCCTGCCATCAAAGTGATCGAGATTTGGACCAGAGAAGCGCTGAATAAAGTCACGATTAAAAGCGCGACGCGAGCCAGCGTCCAATCGATATGAAGTTGGATGGAAGTATAGATCAAAAGTATGATGCCTGCGGCGAGTTGAGTCAAGCCCTTAAGATCAAACACTTCTGACATGTAATAGAACATCATGTTGAGCGGACGGAAATAATATTTCAGGAATGTGCCTTGCAGCACATGGAAACGAATCTGCCAGATGTTATCGAACAGGATTTGCATCGGCGAGATGGCGATCATATAAAAGCCGTAGATGAAGACCAACTGCAAGAACGTCCAACCGGCGAGGTCGGGAATGGAACTGAAGATCACCCAAAAGACGCCAAGCGTAGCGAGACTTGAAAAGAACATGCCAATCGAACTAATGATAAAGTCCGCGCGGTATTGCATGCGGGCTTTGATATATTGAGTCTCGATGACGAAGTATAGGCGGATGTAGTCCGTAAGCGAGTGCATGGCTAGCCTCCGCTGATGCGCAGGACTCGAATGGCCTGATTGTAGAACAGGCGCGTGAGTCCAAACAACGCGGCCACCCAGAATAATTGAATACCCAGCATGGGAAGGAAAGTGTCCCAACCCAAAGTTGGTTGTGCGACCATCGTCAGGGGAGTGTAGTAAATGGCTTGGAATGGAAGCCAGAGCAATATTTTCTGAATAGCGTCCGGAAAGAATTGCAAGGGGATCAGCGCGCCGGATAACACAGTAATGATGATCTCTTTCGTGATGCTGAGTCCCCAAACCGATTCAGTGTAAAACCCAAGCAGGCCGACGAAGTAGTCAAAGCAAAAGTTGATCAGATAAGCCATGATTAAACTGAATGGGAAAATGAGCAATCCAACTCCAAGCGGAATCTCCACGCGGAAAACGAAGATCAGCAACAAGATCGTCGGAATGGTGATGGCACTGAGACTCATCAGGAAATAGCCAAAGCTCATGAAGAGTTCATATAGCTGTAAATCAATCGGCTTGATGAGGTAGGACGCGATCATGCCCTCGCGAATGTCGTAAGACATTTGCCAATCGACATACGTTTTGAGCAGGATGAACACAGCACTTCCCAATGCAACATAGATGTAGGTCTGGTCAAAGGTCAGACCATGCATGGTTTCTCTGCCATGATAAATGCTGTGCCACAGAAAGTACGTAACCGACATATAAATGATATTGCCCGCGATGCTGAACAGGAATCCAAAGCGGTATACCAAACCTACCATGTAAGAGCCACGTAATAACGCTAAATAAGATTTCACCCTAATGCTCCCTCATAGACTCTTTGCACCACGTCTTCCATCGCGATTTCAACGATGCGCACATCTGAGACCGGGAAGCTGGTCATGACAAAGTTGAGGACGTCCGAAAGCGGCGTGCGCGCTTGATCGATCGTGACGTCGGTCCAGAATTCTTCGGTCTGTGCGACGACGATTCCGTGATCGGCGTTGAATTGGTTGGCGAGTTTGGTGCGCAACTCATGAGGCGTGGATTCGCTGAAATCGTCGAGTTGCAGTTTCAGAGTCCGGTAAGCGCCGAACAACGCGTTTACCTTTTTCACATCGCCATCATACAAAATCTTGCCTTTGTCAATAATAATGATGCGATGACAGAGCGCTTCCACATCGCCGAGATCGTGAGTGGTCAAAATGATCGTTGTGTTGCGCGCGCTATTAAGTTCTTTGATCACTGAACGAATCTTGGCCTTGACGGAAATATCCAGGCCGATGGTGGGCTCATCCAGAAAAACCACTTGTGGGTTGTGCAGGAACGAAGCAGTGATGTCACACAACATACGCTGGCCGAGCGAGAGCGTGCGCACTTGCTGGCTATACAGCGCCTTCAG
>DATKNJ010000279.1:0-17529 GCA_035541395.1 Anaerolineales bacterium | reverse complement strand
AACAGGGATAATGACAGATAGTTTCATAGTCAGCGGATTATAAACGAAAAGCTCTTGAGGAAATATTTCAAGAGGGACAAGTTTTGTCTCATTATAAGTTTGTGCGATTTATATGAAAATGAAAGGATGTATAGCTCTGATGCCAACTAAGTCGCAGTATAATAACGCTACACGCAGAATTTATTTCATTTTCCTCGTCCGAAAGGATGGGAGGTATCATGACTAGTCCGTTAGGCCCTGTTACGAGCGGTTTTATTCCACCGCAGATCAACAGTCTCGAAGATACTGGCCTTTCTTCATTATGGTTGCAAGACCTCGCACTCAAAGTCCTTTATTTCCGCGGCTATTTGACCGGCTTTAAGATCGCCGAAGAAATCGCTTTGCCATTTGCTGGTGTAGTAGATCAGGTTCTTCTACCACTCAAACAGGAAAAGTTAGTCGAGGTCAAATCTTCGCAGGGAGGATTGGGTGAAGGTGCGTATACATATGGGATTACAGGAGCAGGGATTACGCGCGCAAGAGAAGCGCTGGAACGCAGTCAATACGCGGGAGCGGCGCCAGTTCCGTTTGAGGTCTACAACGAAGCCATTCGTCGCCAGAAAAGCGGGCGCATGAGCGTCACCACGCGCAACATGCGCCAGATCCTTTCGCAGATGGTAATTTCCGAGTCCACGTTCCAGCGACTTGGCCCAGCCCTAAATTCGGGCACATCCATTTTTATGTATGGCCCACCCGGCAACGGTAAAACGAGCATTGCACGCGCGTTTGGAAATCTTGTGCTCAGTTTGAACATGTATATTCCATTTGCATTGTACCTCGATGGGCAGGTGATCAAAGTTTATGATGCAGTCAGTCACAAGCTCGCGCCTGATTCCGGAGAGGGAAGCGGGAGCACCACGGGCAACTTGCGTACCAACACGCGCCGTGATCCGCGCTGGGTGAAGATTCGTCGTCCGTTCATTGTGGTCGGCGGCGAGTTGACTCTCGAAGGTCTCGATCTTGTGTTCGATGAAACTCATAAATATTATGAAGCGCCGTTTCAAGTTAAGGCAAATGGCGGCATTTTGCTGATCGATGACTTTGGCCGTCAACAGGTTCGTCCGCGCGATTTGCTGAATCGCTGGATCGTTCCGCTTGAGAACCGCGTCGATTATTTAACGCTGCACAATGGCCGCAAGGTCGAAGTTCCGTTCGATGTGTTGATCGTTTTTTCAACCAACCTTCCGCCGAAAGATCTTGTCGATGAGGCTTTCCTGCGCCGCCTCCGCCATAAGATTGAAATTGGTGATCCCTCTTACGAGGAATATCGTGAGATTTTCCGCCGCGTAGCCGCGGATAAAAAAGTGCAATATGACGACAAAGGTCTGGCGTATCTCTTGCAGGAATGGTATATCAAGCGTAACCGCAAACTGCGCGCTTCGCACCCGCGCGATCTGTGCGATCAAATTCTCGATATCGCTTCCTATCTTTCCGTCCAGCCGACAATGTCGCGCGATATGATCGACCGCGCTGCGCAGGCTTATTTCGTGGAGTTATAGCTCCGCTTCGCTCCGAGACTGTTATCCGCTCCCGATGTTTGAACATTTTCCCCGCCTCACGCTTTTTGCGCATCGCGGCTCATCCGCTCATGCGCCTGAAAACACATTGCCGGCTTTTGAGTTGGCTCTTCAACAAGGCGCGGACGGAGTCGAACTGGATGCCAAGCTCACTGCTGACGGTCATGTGATCGTCATTCACGATACAACTGTGGAGCGTACTACGGATGGCAAAGGCAAAGTGCGAGATTTTTCATTAGCTCATATTCGCTCTCTAGATGCGGGCAGTTATTTCTCGGAAAGTTTTCGAGGGGTGAAAATCCCTACTCTCGACGAGGTGTTTGAAACGATTGGCAAGAAATGTGTCATCAACGTGGAGTTGACTAACTATTCTACGCCGCGCGATCAACTTGTTGAAAAAGTGTGTGATCTCGTAAAACATCATGGTTTGCAAGAACGCATTTTGTTTTCTTCGTTTTTCGCATCCAACTTGAGAAAAGCTACACGTCTTTTGCCGGAGGTTCCACGCGGGCTTCTGGCCATGCCGGGTTGGCTGGGCGCGTGGGCGCGTTCGTTCGGTTTTATGTTTGGCGAATATCAGGCCCTGCATCCGCATATCTCGGATGCGAGTCAGCAGCAGGTTTCACGCGTGCATAAGCTCAAACGTCATATCCATGTGTGGACGGCAAATTCAGCAAAAGAAATTGCAAATTTGCGCGATTGGGGTGTGGATGGAATCTTCACCGACGATCCATCGGCGGCGGCGCGCGCGCTTGGAAGAGGGGGATAATGCTCCTCGGATGCCTGAATCAAGCCCGAGGTCGTATAGAAGCGGATTTCCGCCGCGCATCGTTTCTCAAAGATGCGCGGCGTTTTGTCTATAGTGTTATCATGGGGCAAGTATGCTTGTAAAACGATTATTCTTTTCCTTCCTGCTTCTGGTCTTAATTGCGGCCTCGATCGTGCCATCTTTGAGCGCGAGCGCTCAATCGCCTGTTCCACAACAAGTGCAGGACCTGCTTGCCAAAATGTCGCCGGAGGAAAAAGTTGGGCAACTATTTCTGGTGACATTTCAAGGCACAGATACTACGAATCAATCGCAAATTTATGACTTAATTGCAAATCGTAACATTGGTGGCGTAGTTCTATCTGCGGCGAATGATAATTTTACAGCCGCGCCGAACACAATAAACGATGCTTATGATTTGATAGAGAGCTTGCAGCGGATCGAGTGGCAGACTTCCGGTACTCCTGCTGTTGCCGGGCAGCCGACTCGAAATTACATTCCGCTCTTTGTGGGAATTTCGCAAGCCGGCAATGGATACCCGACAGATCAAATTATCAATGGAATGACGCCTCTTCCTGATGAAATGGCGATCGGCGCAACTTGGAGCACGGACGTAGCTAATGAAATTGGTTCAACGCTCGGTCAGGAATTATCCGCGATGGGCTTTAATCTATTCTTCGGCCCGTCGCTGGATGTACTCGATAATCCGAATCCCTCTGCTCCCAACGATCTCGGAACAAGTGTCTTTGGCGGCGATCCGTATTGGGTGGGTGAAATGGGGCAGGCCTATATTGCGGGCTTGCATACAGGAAGCTCGAATCATATGGCAGTGATTGCAAAGCATTTTCCCGGGGAAGGTGATTCCGATCGTGTACCTGAGAATGAGGTTGCTACGATTCGCAAGTCGTTGGACCAATTAAAGCAAGTTGAGCTGGCGCCGTTTTTTGCTGTAACAGGCAATGCGCCTTCGCCTGATACTACTACAGACGGGGTGTTGGTTTCGCACATTCGCTATCAGGGATTTCAAGGGAATATTCGTCCGACTACGCGTCCAATCAGTTTTGATTCGCAGGCTCTTTCTCAGATCTTTAGCTTGCCTCAATTTACCAATTGGCGTGCGTCTGGCGGTTTGGTTGTCAGCGACGATCTCGGTACGAAAGCGATCAATGATTTTTATTCGCTTGGCGGGCAGCCATTTTTTGCGCGCAACGTAGCTCGTGATGCATTTTTGGCAGGCAATGATCTACTTTACATGGGCAAAATTCAATCCAGCGATCAGCCCGACACATATAGTAGTGTCATCGCCACGCTGAATTTCTTCTCTCAAAAGTATCGCGAAGATTCTGCATTTGCTCAACTGGTCGACACGTCTGTGACGCGTATTTTGACTTTGAAATATCGTCTGTATAGTACGTTTTATCTTTCGAGCGTTTTACCAGATCGCGACTTATTGCAAAGTATTGGAACCGCGGACAAAGTTACATTTGATGTTGCACGCAAGGCCGCGACACTCGTCAGCCCCAGCGCGCAAGACCTCACCACAGTTCTGCCTTCGCCACCGCAGCTTCGCGAGCGTTTGGTGTTTATCACAGATACAGAGTCTGTCAAACAATGTAGTGCTTGTCCCAGCCAGGATACTTTTCCAATTGATACACTCCAACAAACGGTTCTTCGTTTATATGGGCCTGAAGGCGATAATCAAACTTCCACCTTCCGCGTCTCATCCTATTCGTTTGATCACCTAAGACAGATGCTGTCGGGCAATAGCCCGCCCTATATTGAAACCGACCTCAGTCGCGCGGATTGGATCATCATTTCTATGACAGATCCAAGTTCGGGCGGGCCGGATTTGATCAGCCGTTTCCTCACTGAACGTCAGGATTTGGTCCGCAACAAGCGCGTGATCTTGTTCTCTTTCAGTGCGCCCTATTATATGGATGCTACTGACATTTCCAAGCTGACTGCCTATTACGCGTTATACAGCAAACAACCGCCGTTTGTGGATGTTGCGGCCCGTATTCTCTTTGATGAATTGACTCCTTCCGCGGCGTCGCCGGTCGCGATTCCCAGCGTTGGATATAGCCTGACCACCGCGACCTCGCCCGACCCGAAACAAATTATCCCGCTCTCTTTGGACCTTCCGGTTACTGTTGAACCGACGGGCACAGACTACACTCCGATTCCGACTCAAATGCCGCTGTTCAAGATCGGAGATACGATCGCCGTACGCGCTGGCGTCATTCAAGACCAGAACGGACACCCTGTTCCGGATGGGACGCCTGTGCATTTTTCTATGGTGTTGACTGGTGAAGGAGGCGGTATTCTTCAACAGGTTGATTCGGTGACGACTGAAGGCGTTGCGCGCGCATCCTTTGGCCTCGATAAACCAGGCTTGCTGGAAATCAAAGTTATCAGCGGTTCAGCCACTGTTTCCGAGGTGTTGCAGATGGATGTTTCCTCCATTGGCGCGGCTGCGGTGACCGTCATCATTCCCGTGCTGACAGAAACTATATATCCCACGCCAACTGCGGTCATAGTGAAGGAACAGAATGAATTTGTCACCAATAATGGATATCCGCGTTTTAGTGCCTGGTTGTTGGCTATCTTGTTGTTGGCGGGTGGGACTTGGTTAGCTTATTGGGCGGTTGGCCGTTTGGCAGGCATTCGGATTGGTATTCGTTGGTCATTGTGCGTCTTGTTAGGTGGATTGCTTGCCTATAACTATCTTGCCTTTGGATTCCCCGGCAGCCAAAGTTGGCTTTTGGATAAAGGCGTATTTGGTATTTTGTTGGCTACGTTTGTTGGGGAGTTGTTGGGCTTGGGTGCCGCGTGGCTTTGGGTCTGGCGGACTAGTGCATCAGGGTCGCAAACAGGCTGATGAGTAAAAGACCAACTGCCAACCACGCTAAAGCGTTCTCCGGCAGGTGGCGTGCAAAATCCCAAGACGAACGTTGATGTACTCGCTTAGTTAATGGGCCAGTGGGGAATTCGTGAGTTCCGAACAGCAGATCGCTCAATGCCTCTACGGTTTTTGGACGTTCATCGGGGTGTAGAGCCATAGCCCACATAATGGCGCGTTCAGTACGAGCTGACAGTGCAGGATTGATCTCTCGAGGCGGGATCAGGCTTTCGGGCTGGAGGAAGCGTTTGCGTGCATCGGGTGGCGGTTCGTTCGTCAGCAGATGATAGAGCGTCGCTCCGAAGGAATAAATGTCGGCGCGCACATCTGTGTGTGAATCGTCGCCGCCATATTGTTCCAGAGGCGTGTAAAGCGCGGTGCCTTGCCCTTGGATGATCGTAATGGTCACTTCATCAGGCACCATGATTTTTACCAAGCCGAAGTCCACGAGTTTCAGTAAACCATTTGGTGTGCTCTTCAAGTTGCTGGGCTTGATATCGCGGTGGATGATCGGTGGTTCCTGGTTGTGGAGGTAAGTGAGCGCATCGGCCAGTTGCACAGCCCATCCCAACACTTCATGTTCTTCGAGAAAGACTTTGTTACGGCGTGCTTCCAACATATACTCGCGCAAGTCTTTGCCCGGCACATAATCCATCACAAGATAATCGCGCGGGCCGTTGGAGAAAAAGTCCGAGACTTTCGGCAAGTTTGGATGATCGAGGCGCGCAAGCACAGTGGCTTCGCGCAGGAACTGCTCGCGAGCTTCATCCAGAACTCGTTGTGGGAGGGCACGATCGTATTCGACTTCTTTAAGAGCGCATAAGCGGCCTTCGAGACGGAGATCGTCTGCTAGATAGATGCTGCCCATGCCACCCTGACCGATTCGATCACGGATTTTATAACGGTCGCGCAAGACCTCCCCTTCTTTCAATGAAAGGGGCACTTTTCTCCTTGTATTTCAGATAATCACCACCAAACTGTAAGGGTTAATCCTCATCTTTTGGGGTATTTATTATCTGTCTTCTTAATTATGACCGAACACGAATCTGTGCGATGATCTCGGCGTTGACTTCTGCACAGAAATGAACTTTTCTGCTATATTATAAACGTCTTTATTCGCATTTATCTTGCGGAATCCTTGAACTGGCGAGGAAGCACTCATGGAGTCCAATCTCGAAGAATATCCGATGCTGGTGGCACAGGAAGGCCCACTGAAAGGTCAGCGCTGGACGTTAGATCACACGCTGGTGCTTGGACGTGAGTCTACTTGCGATGTGGTTGTCGCAGATCGACAAGTTTCCCGTTTCCATGCTCGCATTACACCGACTTCTGAAGGCGTGATGCTGGAAGATTTGGGCAGCAAGAATGGCACGAACCATAATGGTATGGAACTATCCGCGCCGGTCATGTTGCAGGATGGAGACATGATCGGTATCGCGCTGGCACAGCAGTTTCTCTTCCTCACTTCTGATGCCACAATGCCTCTTGCGGAGGGGGCTGGGCGTCCGGGCCGTTTGATGATGGATCAAAAATCACGACGCGTGTGGGTAAATCAGCAGCAACTCGTCCCACCGCTTTCCGCGCAGCAATTCAAATTATTGTGGCTTTTATATGAAAGCCAGGGACAAGTGATTAGCCGCGCCGATTTAGTGGCCGCAGTTTGGGGCGAAGAGCAATCGGTGGGCGTTTCCGACCAGGCGCTTGACGCGTTGATTCGTCGTTTGCGAGATCGCCTCAGCGCTCTCGATCCCACGCATCATTATATTGATACAGTCCGCGGGCACGGTGTGCGGCTGGATAATCCACCGGCAGGGGAATAAACTTGGATATTGAACTTCAACAGAAACTTGCACAAATTGTGCGGACTCATCGCGCAGCCGCGTTGGGAACGATCCGAAATGGCGCGCCGATCGTGACGATGGTAGCCTATGCAGTGGCAGATGACTTCTCAGCCTTTTATGTTTTGACCAGCCATCTCTCGCAGCACGCGCAGGATATGCAAAAGGATCAACACGTTAGCTTGTTGATTGCCGAGACAGATGATGGCCGCGAAGATGTACACGGGTTGGCGCGCATCTCGATTCGCGGAAAGGCAGAGACGTTACCGTTCGGCGCACCTGGTTATACTGTGGCGAGAAATTTATATTTAGCGCGCTTCTCAAAGAGCGAACCCAATTTTGAATTAGGCGATTTTGATTTGTGGTGTATTACGCCTAGAGGTGCCCGATATATCGCGGGTTTTGCGCGCGCGTTTAATCTCACGCCAGATGTCATCCAGGAAGCTGCGGCGGCAAATCCCTCGGGCACTTTGCAAACTTGATTTGTTGATTGTAATAACAGGTTGCGATAAAAGCGAAACCGCCACATACGTGGCGGTTTATTATCTAACTCATATTCTTCTTCATTGAAAACTTCAACGCGACTTTGTACACTGCGCTCAATTTTTCGGACAAGGCTTTGGCTTCTGCGTTCCCTTGTCCGCCTTGAGCCTCCACTTGCGCGACCAATCCACTCAACGCCTCAACGAATTGATCGTTCACCATCGATTCATTTTCTTTCAGCATCTTCTCGACCGCCGCGTCATCGGGCGCGTCCAATAGCTTTTCAATGAATGCCACTTCGGGCGGCGGTGCGCTGGCCTCCTGCAAAACTTCCACCATCTTTTGCAGTTTGCCCATGCGTACGTAATCATTCTTTTCAGAGGCTTGCCGCAACATATCCTGGACAATATCCACAGTATCTTGTGTAAAGCCTTCGATTTGTTCGCGCGTGGCCTTGGCCACATCATCCTGTGCAAGAATCGAGTCGATAAACTCTTGAGATTGTTTGAGGCGTGCTTCCATTTGTTTATCGGCCTCGTTCACATAGTCCAGCAACTTTTCGCGGGTGGCTTCCAATTTTTTCTTTTCATCGCCCGCGGCTTTGTCGATTTTATCGGTAAGGGTTTGGAAGAAGGAATAATCCATTCCACCGCGCGCCAGGCTGACGTACGCGCGCAGACGCGCATCATTCGGCGAGGCCAGGACAAGCTCAAGCAGTTTCTCGCGCGTGAGGCGTTGTCCCGCTTCCTGCAGGGACTTGGCAGCTGCCTCCAGTTCCCCAACGGATTCCTGCAGCCCGCGGCCGAACTCGGTCTCGGTTAAAAGTTGTTTCTGTAATTCGGCCATTTCCTGAGCGATGGGCTGTTGATTCTGTCCTGCGGCCATCGCGCCTTGCAGTAAACGACTAAACAATGCAAAGAACTGTTCATCGAATAATTTTAGATTCTGTTTGATGATTTCGCTGCGCACGTCCGCTGCGCTGGCTTGCAGGAGGCGTTCGATTAATTGGACGCGGTCTTGCTGGGCTTTGATCATCTCCGGCGTGATACCGTCTTTGCCGAGAATCGTCTCGATCATTGACTCATAAGTCAGGTTGGCCTGTGGCTTGAGCAAATAAGCCTTCCGTTTTTCGGGAGGCAGGCGATCCATCACTTGTTTGATCAACGGGCCGATCAACTTTTCCTGCTCGTTTAAAGGCAAAGCCAATTCGGGCGGGAAAAAAGTGAGCAGTAATTCTTTGTCGTTGTCGTGATATACAACGGGCGTAGCCAGACGGCCTTCATAGCCGCAATGCGGGCAGCGCGCCACATTGGACGCGCCGCTTAAGAGTCGCTGCTTGGCTTGCGGATCAGCAGTCACATCGAAAAGCTGTTCGATGTTGGCCGTGATCATTTGGCGGCAGCGGGGACAAGCAATTTGAGTTTGGGGCATCTTGATTTCCGATTTGCGATTTTAGATTTGTGACATGAATGTCGGAGTTGAATTTTACCTGTTAATTCAGTAGTTTTTCCAGCCGATCTATATAATTGGCCATCACTACGAATGTTTCCTCTACAGCTTGCGGTGTGGTCAAATCCACGCCGGCTTTTTTGAGCACATCCAATGGATAAGCTGAACAACCTGATTTGAGAAATCCGAGATAATTTTCCACAGCGTTTGGCTCGCCGCGCAGGACGCGCCCGGCCAGCACATGCGCGCCTGAAATGCCCGTGGCATATTGGAAAACATAATAGTCGCTGAAAAGATGACCGAAGCGCGACCAGGTCATGCCGACATGTTCGCGGCGCACATTGACTTTCCCGCCGTAGCCTTCAGTGAAAAGGTCGGCCATTAAGTTGATCATCGAGTCGGCGGTCAACGCGCCGCCTTGTTCGATGGTTGTATGCGTTTCCAGTTCGAAGCGAGCAAGTGTTGGCATGATGAAGAAGTAGCGCAGGAAGTTGGTCATCGCCTCTTCGATGACCGCGATTTGGAAATTGGGATCGGGATTCGATTCGAGCAAATGCGCACGCACCATCGCTTGATGGAAATTCGAGGCGACCTCCGCGACAAAAAGCGAATAATCCGCGTAGACAAAAGGCTGGTTATGCCAGGTCAAATACGAGTGCATCGAATGGCCAAGCTCATGCGCCAGTGTGGATACACTGGATATCTCACCTGTGTAGGACATCATGATAAATGGGTGGGTTCCTTGTGAGCCCCAGGAAAATGCACCCGATCTTTTACCTTTGTTCGGGTAAACGTCCACCCAGCGTTCTTCGAGACATCCATTGCGGAGAATACCAACATAATCCTTGCCAAGCGGAAGCAAACCTTCCGCGATCCAATCTACGGCTCGAGCGAAAGGAACTTTCGGCTGATTTTTGGTGAGGGGCGCCCACAGATCATACGGTTCGAGAATTTCCAAGCCAAGTGCTTTGCGGCGGATTTCAAAATAACGATGCCAGGCGGGCAGATTTTTTTTGAAGGTATCGATCAAATTATGGAAAACCGAAGCAGGGATGTTGTTTTCAAACAACATCATTTCCAACGCGCTGGTATGATTGCGAACTCGGCTCTGGAAAACATTCTGCTTGATCGATGTGGCAAGATTTGTGGCCAGTGTATTTTTGAAACTGAGCAGAGTCTCATGATAATTTTCCCAGACCGTTTGGCGTGCGCGGCGATCACTTCCATGTAAGGTCTTCCAAACAACGGCTTCGCTGACCTCAATGGAATGACCATTGTTATCTTCGCCTGACGGGATTTTCATGTCTGCATTAGTCAACATACTCGAAGTAGCAGATGGTCCGCTGAATGGATCGCTCAACATGCCCAGGATTTCCTCTACTTCTGCGGAACGAACGTGTTCTTGTTTGCGAAACAGGTTATCGAAATATTGGCCATAAATAGCCAGCCGCGGCTCTTCTTGCATCCATTTCGTCAACTTCTTTTGGCCAATCGCAAGCAGTTCGGGATTTACAAATGCACTAGCGGCCAGTAACTGGCCATACATTCCCTGTCCTTTGTTGCGCATGGCCGCCGCCTTCTGATCGGTCGTGTCTACGCTATATGCAAAGCCTGCATACATAAAAGCGCGCGATGCACGTGCAGTGAGATCTTCCAAAATATCGAAGGCATCCGCAAGTGTTTTTGGGTTCTCTTTGAGCTTGCCCTGAAATTTCTTAAGCTCAGGCAAGCCATTAACGATTGCATTTACTTCATCTTCCCAGGCTTGAGGTGTGGCGAAAACACTCTCGGCATTCCATGTATAGTCTTTGTTTATTTCACTGCGGAGAGGAATCGTGGAAGTTGTCATAATATCCTTTCGTGTATAACGGTTAACGCGGCAGGGAGAAACAAATCCGTGCGCCGGAATCGGGCTTCGGGTCGACCCAGATGCGCCCACCATGCGCCTCGACGATTGCGCGCGCAAGATACAATCCCAAGCCCGCGCCTTTAGTTTGCTTAACGGCCTTGGTCGAACGATAAAAACGGTCGAAGATATGCGGCAAATCTTTGGCTTCGATGCCTGGGCCTTCATCGCTGACGCATACGACCACTTGCTCGGGCCGCACGCTGCCGCTGATTTCGATCTTGCCCCCAGGCGCGTACTTGATCGAATTGGAAACGAGATTGACCAGCACTTGTTCGATGCGTGTTTCATCGGCGAGGATGATCGGAAAATTTTTGGGGAAGTCGGCAACGATTTGATGCTTTGACGATTGGTCTTTCAATCGCTCGATCACGCGCACCGCCAAAGCTGGCAGCGCGATATCTGCACGGTTCAAGCTGAGGCCGCCAGCCTGCAAACGCGAAGCGTCGAGCAGGTCATCCACCATTTTGGAGAGTCGGTCAGCTTCCTCTTCTATCACAGCCAGCGAGTCGCTGATGGTGCGTTTATCCCATTTCGCGTCGTCGCGCCGCAACGTGGACGCGTATCCTTTGATCAGCGCGACCGGCGTTCTTAGCTCATGACTGACAATCGAAATGAATGTGGACTTGATTTCTTCTGCGGTGCGAAAATGCGTAATGTCGCGCACAGTGACAATGATATTGCGAAGTTTGTTTTCTGGCGAAAGCAATGGGGCGTATGTTATGCCAACCGGCAAAGTGGAGGCTTCAGGCCGTTTTAGATCGCCTTCAACGTAGAGTGTTGCATGCGGAGTTAGCGGCCAGCCGCCTCTCTCGGCTTCATCGAGCGTTGTGCCTTGCGGCTCGCCTGACCATTGAATGATCTCTGTATGTCTTTTTCCGACGATCTCTGCACGCGGCCGATTGCACAATTTTTCAAAGGCCTCATTGATGCGTTCAATCGTATGGCCTGCACTGAGAATTAAGATGCCATCTGCAGCGGAATCCAACAGCGCGTCGAGACGTTGCTTTTCGTATGAAATTTGCCCGTACAACTGTGCGTTGTAGACTGCGATAGCGGCTTGGTCTGCGAAAGATTGCAACAAAACGCGATCATTGCCGGAGAATAGATCAGGATAATTGCGAAAGATAAAGATTACGCCGATGACTTGTCCGTGGGCAGCGAGGGGGAGGCCCGTTCCATTAAGCAAGCCCATGCTGGCAGTATAAGTCAAGTCTTTCAACATACGGTTGAGCTCACGAATGTCCAACTCGCGAACTTTTTCCTCGGCCAGCAAAGGCGTAAGATAACTCAAAAAAGCGGGAGCAATCCCATGCGCGGCCGCGACGCGCCAGCCTTCTGGCTCCTTTAGGGCGAGGATGCCGGCTTGTCCTGCCAGCATTTCGATGGCGATACGCAAAATGCGCGCCAATAGCTTTTCCAAGTCAAGTTCCTGAGTGAGAGCGCGCGATATTTCGAGCAAATAGTCACGTTGACGAACACGAAAATCGGGAAGCATAGTAATTTGTAGGTTATTTTATCATCGGCATGATAAAGGAATGTATAAGTTGCGTAATTCTCTCATAAGATATAGTTTGCTGATACCCCAAACCGCAATAAAACCGCAATTTGTAATTCCGAGCAACTTTGTTGACATTTTGTGGATAAAATACTAAAATCCTAACAAAATTGCAAGGTAATTTTAATTGGCCCCCTTATCCTGAGGAGAGGATATAGTTCCGCATCCCTGGAGGTTATATGTTTAAGCTCGCAATCCATAAGAAAGTTTGGTTGGCAGGTCTCCGTATCCTTACGATGGTGCTTGTCATCTCTTCCTCTTTTGGAACATGGCAAGCTACTACGGTTCTTGCTGATAAACTTGTTTGTGGGATTCCTGGCAATGATGGGCCTGCAACACTTGGAGGTGGGGTTGTAAATACATATTACCCGGGCACTGCTGATGTCTCTGCAGGGGCTACTTCAATCCCTGTTGGAAATCCATCTGGGTCTGGGCCGGCCATTCAAGCTGGCGATTTGCTGTTGGTGATTCAAATGCAAAGTGCGAATATAGATTCAACCAACACTGATGCATATGGCGATGGTGTTGCCGGCACTCCTGCATCAGGAAATTTGAATGACGCAAATTACATCGCTGGTCAATATGAATATGTCGTGGCAACTAGCGCAGTAACTGCTGGCTCTGTTTCAATCAGTTCGGGCTTGGTTAATAGCTATAGCGAGCAAAGCTATCCGGCTGGTGTTGGCAATCAAGGACAGCGAACCTATCAGGTCATTCGCGTGCCGCAATATTCCAGCGCGACTGTTACTGGTACCATTTCTTCCTTCCCTTGGAATGGGAGCGTTGGTGGCGTTGTTGCAATTGATGTGACAGGCGGGCTGACATTTAGTGGAGGTGGGATTGATGTTAGTAGTCAGGGTTTTCGCGGCGGTGGCGGTGTCATCTATGAAGGCGGAACCGGCGCGAACACTGACTATCGAACACTCTCCTCGAATCAAGCTGATGCTTCAAAAGGTGAAGGTATTGCTGGTACGCCGCGTTTTATTTTTAATGGAACATCGGTTGTTGATCAAGGAATAGCATTAGAAGGATACCCGAACGGGAGTTTTAGTCGTGGCGCTCCGGGCAATGCGGGCGGCGGCGCGACAGATGGATTAACTACCACGAATGAGGAGAACTCCGGTGGTGGTGGAGGTGGTAATGGGGGGAGTGGCGGAAAGGGAGGCTATTCTTGGAATTCCGCTCTTGATGTTGGTGGTTTTGGGGGAGTGGCTTTTTCTGTTGTATCGCCTGCTCGTTTAGTGATGGGTGGCGGCGGTGGTGCTGGTTCTATCAATGATAATAATCCTACCCTTAGCAGCGGGGGCGCGGGCGGTGGTATCGTAATGATTCGCGCTGGGACTGTAACTGGCAACGCTACAATAAATGCAAATGGCGCAAATGGACAAAGCCAACCATTAAATGATAGTGGTGGTGGAGCTGGGGCAGGTGGTAGTGTATTGGTAATGGCTAAGAATAGTGCTTTGCCTGCTGGATTGAATGTTAATGTAAATGGTGGAACGGGTGGTAATGCTTGGCCCGGTCAAGGACCTGAGACCACTTATCCTCAAGATCGACATGGACCTGGCGGTGGCGGTGGCGGTGGCGTTATTTATCTTTCGAGCACAGCCGGGACCCTTTCTGCATCCGGTGGACAAAACGGTATTACGACAACATCCAACGACAACTACGGATCAACTCCCGGCTCAGTGGGCATTATTAATACAGGTGTTACTCCTTCCAATGTAACTACTGGCATATCTGGCGCGGAATGCGCTCCTACGCCTTCTGTTGTCAAAACGACCAGTACGCCACTTGTTACACAGACTGCAACAGGTACCACTGGTACATATACGATTGTTGCCTCTGTTCCTGCGAATCAAGGGACGGCTTTGGGCTTCACTCTTTCAGATACCTTGCCAACCGGTTTTACTTATGCTTCAACCTCTTCAGTGAACCTTTCTGGCGGCGCAACGCGCACAACGACCGTGGATCCAGCTGTCGGCGCGGCTGCTCCGGCTTGGGGAACATTTAACATTCCTGGCGGTGGGCAGGTTTCCATCACATTCATGGTCAATATCGCCGCTTCAGTTGCTCCCGCTACCTATCAGAATCCGGCAACTGCTACTTATACTGACCCAACTCGCACAACGCCAAACGGGACCACGAGCACGAACTATGATCCTGCCTCGAGCACAGGCGAAGATATTACAGTGCAAGCAGCATCAGGCCCTGCTTTGACAATTGCCAAGAGCGTTACCGAAACTTCATACGCAACAGTTGGGACGATCTTGCATTACTCCTATCTTGTGACAAACAGCGGCAATGTAGTTTTAAATGGACCGTTTACGGTCTCGGATGATAAGTCTACCGACGAGTCTTGCCCTGCGACTGCTACTTTGGCTGCAGGTGCATCAATTACTTGTACTGCGACCTATACAGTGACTCAAGCGGACTTGGATGCTGGAAGTGTAACGAATATTGCCTCGGCGCAAGGTTCATACAATGGCAACCCTGTGATATCGCCAACAGATTCCAAAACAGTCAATGCGGTGCAAAACCCGGCTTTGACTGTCTTGAAGAGTCAAACCAGTACTGGCCCATATAACTTGAACGATACGATTACCTATAGTATTGTGGTGACGAACACAGGCAATGTTACGTTACATAATGTCACGGCTACCGACAACAGCGCGACTGTAGGGATTTGTACACCCGTTCAGCCCTCCACACTTGCGCCTGGTGCAAACATGACTTGTTCGGCGACTCACCAGGTGACACAAACAGATTTGAACAACGGCAGCTATGTCAACACCGCAACTGGCGATAGCAATGAGACGCCTCCGAGTACGAGCACGGTAACAGTGAACTTTACTCCGACTCCAGCGTTGAGTGTTGTAAAGACCGAGACATCAACCGGCCCTTATGGCATAGGCGATACAATAAATTACAACATCGTTGTTACAAATACTGGCAATATCAATTTGACAGGGGTTACCGTGGTAGACAATGGTACAGGCGCGACCATTGGAGCTTGTACGCCTGTCCAGCCATCCACGCTCGCACCGAATGCAACAATGACCTGTCCAGCGACTCATGTGGTTACTCAGAATGACATTACTGCCGGAAGTTATACTAATACCGCGGTAGCCAATAGCGATCAGACCTCACCAAGTAATAGCTCCGTGACGGTCAACTTCAACAAGCCTAATGGTTTGACAAAGTCAGTAACGGGCACCAATCAGCCGTCCACTACTGGAACGAATGTAGCCATTGGTGAGATCATAACCTATCAAGTAAGTGTTGTTGTGCCACAAGGTGTGTACTCAAACGTGAAACTCGTTGACACTATGGCAACTGGCTTGGCCTTTGTGGCTTGTGATTCGATCGCTGCTCCGAACTTGGCCACGAGCATCGGAGGTGGTTTCACGGGAATCTGTTCTGCTCCGACAGTCGATGACGCCGGTGGTGGAACGCCCGTTGATGTGGATCGACGTGTGACCTATGATTTTGGGACGTTAACGAACAGCAGTGGTTCGAATCAAACTGTGACGATTACTTACCGTGCTGTAGTTCTGGATAGTAATGGAAATAAAAATGGCGTGAGTTTAAGCAACTCAGCTCAATGGCTCTGGTCGGGCGGTTCCCTAAATCCAGTAGCGGCCACAACTCAAATTGTTGAGCCGAACTTGTCCATTACGAAGACATCGAATACTTCCTTTATCGCGAACGGGACGAATGCAACCTTTACATTGACGATCCAGCACACCGCAATCAGCAAAGCGGACGCGTTCGATGTTACTTTGGTAGACCCCTTGCCGAGTTCGCTGGATTACGTTGCCAATACATTAGATTGTACGCTCGGCGCTCAGGACCCTGCCACTGCAGCCTCCCCAGATTGTTACTATGATTCTGGAACGCGCACGATCCACGCAGCTTGGTCTGATTTCACGTTGACCGGTGGTATCGGAAGGATTCAATTCCAAGTGGTTGGGAACGCGACCTTGACTTCCAATACTCCGATTACCAATGTTGGAACGGTAGAATGGTCGAGCCTGCCTGGCACGGTTACCACGCCACAATCCTATACGCCAAACCAATATTCCACGGAGCGGTTTTACGATCCGAACGATCCGATCAACATCTACTCGGCAAGTGCCTCATTCGTGATGAATCCGTTGAGTGGCGGAGGTGGTGGGGGCGGCGGTGGAGGCGGAGGCAATAATCGGGGCGGCGGAGGCGCAGCCCTCATCCCTGTGACCGGATTCGCCCCCGGCGTCAAAACTGACTTGAGCGGCCTGCCGGTTACCACCTATAACTCCAGCCTCGGCTTGACTTTGGAAATTCCCAAGCTGAAACTGCGCATTCCGATTGTTGGCGTTCCGTTAGATAACGGCCGTTGGGATGTGACTTGGCTGACAAATCAAGCGGGCTGGTTGCAGGAAACTGCGTTCCCCGGCATGAGCGGTAATAGTGTGTTGACGAGTCATGTCACCTCTGCCTACGGTTCGGATGGACCGTTTGCCAACTTGGGTAAGGTTTCACTTGGCGATAAGGTTTTCGTCCATGCCTTTGGCCAGTTGTATGTCTACGAGATCAAATCGATTCACACGACCTCGCCGGATGACATCTCGATCTTCCAGCATGAAGACCAGCCTTGGCTGACCATGGTCACTTGCGCGAACTATGATGAAACCGCATCTGCGTATCAATCCCGCTTGATCGTACGTGCGGTGTTGATTGGTACTGAGGCCGATCCGACGCTGAAGTAGTTGTTCTAAATTGCAAGGCTAGAGATGCAGGCAGAGGAGAATTCTCCTCTGCCTGTTCTTTTTTTGGAAAGGGTAATCTGTTTCTAGAAAATGTAATCATATATAATTAGCCTGCTCAAACAATGACATTCACTTCGCGACAATATCGCGTTTCCCTAATTGTTCTCGCTTTGGTCGGACTAATTTTTGTCCTGATAACCACATCCAAATACGGTGCAGGCGTTTCTTCGGACGCGGTGCGTGCCATGTCCACCGCGGAAGGATTACTGGCCGGCAAGGGCTTTACGGATTTTGTCGGCGCACCGTACGTGCTTTGGCCGCCG
>DATKNJ010000278.1:0-4293 GCA_035541395.1 Anaerolineales bacterium | reverse complement strand
CTTACCGGCGAGGTTTGAAAAACATAACCCCGACGGATTTGGGAAGTTTCATGCAGTATAACATGGCGCGTTGCGAAAGCATTCCAAACGATAAAAATTACGACTGGTATAATTTAAGGTCTTGTGCACATCAATGGAGTGATTTTCATAAAAGGTAAATGAAACAAATGTGCTATAATTGGATCAACCCATCTCAGAAGGTTTTATCATGACTTCTAATTCAATCCGCGTGGTTGGCGCACGCGTTCACAACTTGAAGAACATCACAGTTGAGATTCCGCGCGACAAGTTTGTGGTCATTACAGGGTTATCGGGCTCGGGAAAATCGTCACTGGCATTCGACACCATTTTCGCCGAGGGCCAGCGGCGATATGTCGAATCGCTCTCTGCATATGCGCGCCAATTTATCGGTCAGATGGATAAACCCGATGTGGATTACATCGAAGGACTCTCCCCGGCTGTTTCGATTGACCAGAAATCCACGAGTCACAATCCCCGCTCGACAGTTGGCACCGTTACCGAAATCTATGATTACATGCGTTTGTTATTCGCGCGCGTCGGCATTCCGCATTGTCCGATCTGTGGACGCGAAGTAGTCAAGCAATCCGCACAAGAGATCGTAGACGCGGTGGAAAAGCTTCCCGATGAAAGCCGTGTGCTTGTGCTGGCTCCACTTGTGCGCGGGCGCAAGGGGACGTATCAAGCCATCTTCGAGGAGATTCGCAAATCCGGTTTCTCGCGCGCCCGCGTGGATGGAACCGTTCATAGTCTCGACGATGAAATCAATCTTGATCGCTATAAACAACACACCATTGAAGCTGTAGTGGATCGCCTCATCATCAATCATCCTGATGACAAAGAGGAACGCAAGGCGGCGCGTACACGCTTAACAGATTCCATCGAAACCGCGCTGAAATTCGGCGAAGGCTATATCACGGTCAATTTGGTGGATAAGCCGGAAGATATTAACTTCTCAGAGCACCTCGCTTGTCCTGTACACGGCATCAGTATTCCAGAAATCGAGCCGCGCACATTTTCGTTCAACACACCACACGGCGCTTGCCCGGATTGTCAGGGACTCGGTTCAAAGCTGGAGATCGATCCAGATCGCATCATCCCCGATCCAGATCGATCGTTGAACGAAGGCGCCATCGCCAGCATGGAATGGAGCGGGCCGAAAGAAGAGGGCGGCTATTATTGGCAGTCTCTTCAAGCCGCGGCCAAGCACTTCAAAATCGATTTGGACAAACCGGTCAATGAGTTGACCAAAGAACAATTGAACATCGTTCTGTACGGCACCGGCGAAAAGCAAATTCAAATGGAATATCACAACTCCAACGGCAATGAGTTCAAGTTCAGCCGCTCCTTCGAAGGCGTGATCACCAATCTAGAACGGCGTTATCGCGAGACAAACTCTGAATTCATTCGCGAGAAGATCAGCGAATTCATGTCTGACCGTCCCTGCCCCACTTGCAAAGGACAACGCCTGCGCCCCGAAGCAATTGCTGTAACAGTGAATGATACCAATATCATCCAAGCTACTGCCTGGCCGGTCAACCGGACTTTGGAATGGGTACAAAAACTCGCGGGTTCCAAATCTCCGCTGACATCGCGCCAGAAGGCTATCGCTGAACGCATCCTGAAAGAGATTACAGAACGCTTGGGATTCCTCGTCAATGTGGGACTCGATTATCTGACTCTCAATCGTTCAGCCGCGACTCTCTCCGGCGGCGAAGCTCAACGCATCCGGCTCGCGACTCAAGTTGGATCGCGTCTGGTCGGCGTGTTGTATGTGCTAGATGAACCGTCTATTGGACTGCATCCACGCGATAACACGCGCCTGCTCAATACACTTAAAGGTTTACGTGATTTAGGCAACACAGTTTTGGTCGTTGAACATGATGATGAGACGATCCGCGAAGCCGATTGGATTGTAGACCTCGGCCCGGCAGCCGGCGAACATGGCGGTCGTCTCATTGCGGAGGGAACGCCGAAAGATATTCTGGCGCACCCAAAGTCTTTGACAGGAGCATATCTCTCAGGGCGTAAGCAGGTTGAAATTCCGAAGAAGAGGCGAGAAGGAAATGGCAAACATCTCACCATCGTTGGTGCGCGTGCCAACAATTTGAAGAACATCACCGTCAACATCCCACTCGGGAAATTGGTTTGCATCACTGGCGTGAGCGGATCGGGCAAGTCCACGTTGATGACCGATATTTTGTATGGCGCGTTGGCGTCGAAGCTGATGGGCGCGCGTATCCAACCCGGCGAACATGAGAAAATCGAAGGCACTGAACATCTCGATAAGATCATCAATATCGATCAGTCGCCGATTGGACGAACGCCGCGCTCAAACCCCGGAACATATACGGGCCTGTTTGATGAGATGCGCAAACTTTTTGCAGAGCTGCCCGAAAGCAAAGTGCGCGGTTACAAACCTGGGAGATTCTCATTCAATGTACACGGCGGACGATGTGAAGCTTGCCAGGGGCAAGGTGAATTGCGTATTGAAATGCAATTCCTTCCGGATGTGTATGTACCTTGCGATGTATGTCACGGCACGCGCTTCAACCGCGAAACACTGCAAGTGAAGTTCCGCGATCAATACAGCATCGCGGATGTATTGGATATGACTGTGGATCACGCACTGGAAGAATTCAAAAATTATCCACCCATGTTCAGCAAACTGAAGCTGCTGCAGGAAGTTGGACTCGGCTACGTAAAAATTGGACAGCCCGCCACTACACTTTCCGGCGGTGAAGCGCAGCGCGTCAAATTGGCAAAAGAACTCTCCCGCCGTGCGACCGGGCGAACCTTATACGTTTTGGACGAGCCATCCGTTGGCTTGCATGCGGCAGATGTACACAAATTGATCGAAGTGTTGCAGCGTCTTGTGGATGCCGGCAACTCGGTGCTGATCATCGAACACAATCTTGATATCATCAAAGTCGCAGATTGGTTGATCGATCTCGGTCCTGAAGGCGGCGACCGAGGCGGCGAGTTGATCGCGGAAGGCACACCGGAACAGATCATAAAAGTCAAGGCATCGTACACCGGTCAATTTTTGAAGACGCACTTGAAGACTCAACTCGCCAAATAATCGTAATAACGAAAACAGCGTGCTCGGAACTCCCCTGAAAATTTTTCAAAGTTCAGGTAGAATTAACCGTAACGCGGGCGGGAACTCTAATCCGTCTTCGCGGAAAAGGAATTTGTATGGATAAACCACCTTCAACTTCAAGCGTTATCAGCTCATATCGAAGACGAAGACAACAACAAGGCCCATTCCTAATCTACGGAGCTGCGGTTCTGCTTGTCATCATCGGCTTGATCCTGCTCATTGTCTGGTTGAGTGGACCGAGTAAACCGTTGAATTCACTCTTTGCAACCGACACTCCCACACCGAGTATCACCCCGTCACCCACAAACACATCCACACCAACGGAAACGGCAACGGTCACGCTGACCCCAACGGATACGTCCACGGTTACGCCGTCTGCGCCATTTGATTATACGGTGCAGGAAGGCGATTATCTGGCCAGCATTGTACAAAAATATAATCTCGGCGATGATGGTATCCCGTTGATTTTGTTGTTGAACAATTTCACATCCGAAGGCGCGCAGTATAGCATCAACCCGACCACGCAAGTTGTATACCCGGGGCAGATCATCCGCCTTCCGTATCCGGGCATGAAGTTGCCGACCGCTACACCGATCCCACCGGACCTGCCGCATGGCACGAAACTTAATTATGTGGTCCAGGCTGGTGATTCGTTGGCCGGCATCGCCAGCAAATTCAACAGCACCATTGACGATATCGTCAAAGCGAACAATTTGACCGATCCGAACGCCATCTCAGTTGGCCAGCAGTTAGTCATTCCAGTAAACATGGTGACGCCCACCGCCACGCGCCCACCGACCAGCACTCCGGCCCGTACCAATACTCCGCCGCTTCCAAGCGAGACGGCCACGCCTACACCATAGCGTTTGCAGGCCCTGTTTTCTCCTGAAAACAGGGCTTTTTTTCTGGACAAAACCATATCTCTCATGTAAAATACATCGCCGTCATTTAAAGAAAGGCAAGAAATTTTTGGAGGAAGACCTTGGCTAATATTAAGTCTCAAATCAAACGAAACCGCCAGAACGAGAAACGCCGTTTGCGCAACCGCAACTTCCGCGGCGCAGCGCGGACTGCGGTAAGTCAGGCGCGCACTGCCATTCAAAACAATACGCCCGAAACAAAGGAAGCCGTCCTGCGTGCGATTAGTGCGTTGGACCAGGCTGCCGAACGAG
>DATKNJ010000277.1:0-9050 GCA_035541395.1 Anaerolineales bacterium | reverse complement strand
GGTACAGACGCCAGCCAGCGCCTCATCAATAGCATTATCCACCACCTCATAAACAAGGTGATGCAATGCTTTGATATCTGTACCGCCCACATACATACCCGGGCGCTTACGAACATGCTCAATGCCTTCGAGCGCCTGGATGGAACTGACATCATATTTTGTAGTCGTTTGAACCACGCAAGACCTCCAAAAAATTACAAAAGGTAAAACTTTTATTCCACGCTGTCTTGAAAAAAGAGTTATGCCTGAGGTGTGGCAGCCCTGGTTTTCAATTTCTCAAAAACGGTCTGCAGCCAGCCGGTCATATCCCGATAATAAATAAAACTGGCAGCCAATAGTGCAGTCGTGATAAACGCGTGACCTAAGATTCCGATCAATGCCATCCATGAGTCCGATGGCGGAATACTCCAAACGAAGTTCAACCCAATACTGATCAAAATCACGCTGAGGACGAACAGGCTGCTGGTCGGGAGAGTGAAGCGGGTCATCTGTAAACTGCTGATAACAGATGCAAAAACATTTTGACGCCGGATAAAAATCCCATGCGCAGAGAAAAACAACGGGACGACCAACCACATCGAAAGAAAACCCAGAAAGAGCAACACGCCCTGTCCAAGAATCGGATTGATCGCGAACAACAGGTAAAGCACAAGGAAGAGTGGAATGCCAAGCACAAACGAAGCAATCATCCACATGATGGAGAGAAACACCGATTGCAAGACGACTTGTACGCCGATCGCTTCTTCCCTCGGTGTCACCAAAGAGGCGATCCAGCGGAAATAAAATCCACCGCCCAACCAGCCCAGCAGAGTCAAGATGGCAATCCAGCCGAGAACGTCGAACACCGAATGAACTTGGACAATGGTCGGCGTGCCCAAAGGCGTGGCCAACGGATTCAGGCCGCTCATCAAACTGGAAACACCTATCGGAAAGGTCCTCAAAAGGGAGAGCAAATTGAACTGATGAAAAACCGTTTTATAGATTCCGATCATTTGGTCCAGATCGGAGGCGGAAACTCCATTGGCATGCCCAAAGCTGCGAATATCTGACAACATGGGCTGGAATAATTTTTCCACGCTTAAATGTGGGCCAAGCCATAACAACAGATCAAGCACCAACGGCAGGAAAATAGCTGTAATATGAACAGCGACGGTATCAAAACCGGCTTTCAGTGAACCGATTACACCAGGAGGAGGAGGCAATGTTTCTGATTTGGGAACATTCATAACCGTCTGATTCTACCATATTGACCAATCTCTCGCAAATCTGTTCTATATTATCCTTTAGAGCCAATGCTTTAATCTGACTTGGAGTACAATGCGCCTATGCAGGAAGAATCGCGTCATGTGCCAGCAGCCGACCAGGTTGGCATCCTAACCTCAGCCGTTCTGCTGGTTTATGTGTTAACGAAGATCATCAGCGCCCCACAATTCACACTTTCCCTTCAAATACCTGGATTTTATTTCGCATTCCCACTGACATTAGGTACAGTCATGACCTTTCTTGCAGCAGGCTTGACCGCTACCGGCATGGATTGGTTGGTACGCAGTCATCCAGCTTTGGGCCATCAGCGTACAATCGAACACTGGATGCTTCCCACCACAACCAGTTTTGTGATCGGCATCACCTTGGCGATTCTGCCAAATAATTCCATTTGGTGGATCGCCTTCGGAGCCAGCGCCATTCTGATGGTATTCGTTTTTCTGGCGGAGTATGCAGTAGTAGATCCTGCCGCTCCAAACTATGCGATTGCGCGGGCCGGCTTGACAGCGCTTTCTTACGCGCTGTTCCTCATTCTGATCACGGCCCTGCGCTTTACTGGTGCACGTCTGGTCTTTGTCATTCCGGCTCTTTTCCTGACCTCGAGCTTGATCGCGTTACGCATTCTTCATCTCGATGGCAGCGATCGCTGGGATTTCCCTTGGGCCGCCGGCATTGGTTTGATTTGTACACAAATTGGCGCAGGCTTGCATTACTGGCCCCTCACTGCGCTTCAGTTTGGGTTGGCTGTTACAGGCTTGCTTTACGCGCTCACCGCATTTTCCACCAATGTCACAGAAGGAGTCCCCATCCAGCGCGCGGCCCTCGAACCCGGCATCATTTTGACTCTGGCTTGGGGCACCGTCATTTTTCTCCGTTAATCGTCTAAACAAAATAGCGGAGTAACCTTCGCATATTTGGCGTGTTTTTCACTATAGACCAAATTTAGAAAGAGGTCCTCAGATGCAAATTCTGATTGACATTGGAATACTCGCTGTAGCATACATTTTTGGTTCCATCCCGTTCGGTCTGTTAATTGTAAAGTTTAAAACTGGCAAAGATATTCGCACCATAGAAAGCGGGCGAACTGGTGGCACCAACGCCATGCGAGCGGCAGGCTTCTGGGCCGGTATATTAACAGCCTTCCTGGATGTTTCAAAAGGTGCGGCCGCCGTATGGGTGGCGCGCGTCATAGATCCGCAAAACAATCTTTTGCACGTGTTGGCACCTATTGCAGCGATCCTTGGTCATAACTATTCCATCTTCTTAATCGAGCGTGATGAGAATGGCCGCTTTGTGCGTTTACGCGGCGGCGCGGGTGGCGCGCCTTCTGTGGGAGGCGCAGTAGGATTATGGGCTGTCTCTCTATTGATTATTATCCCTCTCGGCGCGTTCGTATTCTTTACACTCGGCTACGCGTCCGTTACGACAATGAGCGTGGCATTGTTTGCGATTATCGTTTTCACGATACGCGCGATTCAAGGACATGGCTCATGGTGGGACGTACTCTATGGTGTAGCTGCTGAGCTATTGTTGATCTGGGCTTTGCGCCCCAATATTCAAAAACTGATCAAAGGTGATGAACGTGTTGTCCGTTTGAGTCTGCATGGTTGGCTACGCGCCAGAAAAGAAAAAAAGTCGACCGCGTAAGCAATGAAATTATCCATAAAAAAATCCCGCCAAATAAAATGGCGGGATTTTTTATGGACCTTCTTCATCTTGAATTCGACGCACCAAAGCTTGCAAATTCCGTTGATGCAACCCCTCAGCCAGACCGCCCAAATAGACTCGGCTCTTGCCACAATCTTCAATGCGAACTGTATCGAGAAATTCTTCTGGCGAACGCCGCCGGGCAGCTATCCGTGCGAACTTCTTGATCGCAGCCAGATAGTTCAAATTTTCCTTGACAGCCGCGTCGATCTCACCACGCAAAATGATATCGCCGTGACCTTGGATGATATTCTCCAAGCCCATACGACCGATCTTTTTGATCGTGGCTGTAATTTCATCTACATCTCCATCCACAACATAGGGCAACGGCATGAACGCGTCCCCCGCGAACAACACGCGGTCTTCCTCCACAAGGACGCTGATCCCATCATTGCTGTGACCCATGGCCGGAATGAGATTGAGATTCTTTTTTCCGACACGCAGCGTCATCTCCCCTTCATCAAAAGTAATATTCGGCAACACAATCTTGACCTGGCGCAAAGCCGGATTCTGCCGTCGGGCCGATTCAAGCGAGGGGTTTCCGCGCGTCTCCAACAGGTCCCGACAATGAGCGTGTGCAATCACTGTCGCCGCGGGGAAAAAACAATTCCCCCAAGCATGATCCGCATGGTAGTGGGTGTTGATGACGTATCGGACTGGGACGCCCAATTCGTGCTCGATAAATTCGCGCATCCCCAACGTTTCATCTGGCAACGCCAGTGTATCGATCACCACCGCCCATTGCGGGCCAGCTACAACCCCGGCTGTGACTTGTGCGTACACTTCGCTTTGAAACCAGAATACATTCTCTGAAACACGCTCGCGGTGCATGGAAAATCCTTCGGAAAATTTCTCTTATTGATAGCATAAATATAGGGACGAAGTCAAGTTGTATATACATATATATTAACACATTCTGACTTGCTTCGCGGTGCTGACCGTGATAAACTCTGTCATGAAATGGCAATAAATGTGCTTTTGGTAACTCCGGTGCCTGCAGTGGCTGATGCCATTCAACGCAGCCTGCAGGATACAAACACGTACCGGGTTCACGTTGTCAACAACAAAGCAGCGGCCGTTGTAAGAGCGGACGAGAAAAGTTGCGTCTTTGCCATTCTCGATCTGAATTTAGGCGAAAGCTGGGTGGTCGAAATCGGGGAATCGCTGCGAACAGTCCAGCCCCAAATCAAACTCGTGATTCTGTGCCAGGATGAAAATCCGCCCGCGCTGGATAAGATTCGTCCATGGAGTTTGTTGCGGCAGCCCGTTCAACTCACAGACCTGCTCCACGATATGAGCGCCGCGTCTGAAAGCCCCACCCAAATCAGCACACCAAATATTCCGTGGCTTCAGGATGTGGCCAAAGCTGCTCAACATCTTACGCGCCTTACTCTCGAAAGCTCTGCCCAAGCCGCACTCATCACTCGCAACAGTGAACTTTGGGCTTATGCAGGTGGCCTCTCACAAAGCGCTGGCAAAGAGTTGGCTCAAACAGTTGCGCGCAATTGGGATGGACAAAAAGGCAGCGATCTGTTGCGCTTCATTCGACTCGAAAGCACGCGCGCTGAACATATGCTGTACGCCACTCGCCTCGCGCCGGACACCGTTCTTGCTCTCGTCTTCGATGCCGAGACTCCGTTCAGTACGATTCGTTCGCAAGCCAACCAATTGATCAGCACACTCGGCAACGAGAAGACTGACGCCCATAAAGCGATTAAGATTCCCGAACAACAAATACAAGAAGCGCAAAACGAGGACGAGGATATTGGCGTGGAAATCCCACCGATCACAGACATCCTCACAGATATTCCCACACCGAATCCACAAGCCGTCGATTCTCCTTTCAATCTGGAATTGCCTGCCGGGCCTATGACGTTTGATTCCGCCTCGGGCGAAACTCGTCCATCTACGCCGCTATCCCATGCCGGTGTTTTTAGCCGCGAGTCCTCCCCTGCCATTCCGTTGAGTGAATTGCTCATGGCCGACCAAGGCCGAAACTTGGATGAGACCATGCCTTCGTCTTCGCAGTCCCTGGGTGAGGTGGATGTCACAGCGCCGTCACGATCCAAGCCGCGTCCTGAAACCCCGATCCGCAAACCGGAATCGGGTGAACTGGACGCGACTCGTCCCAGCCCAACGACCGAGGCCGCGCGCCGGGTTACACTTGAACCGGTCACAGCTGGTTTGTATCATCTCACTTATGCTTGCTTGCTTGTGCCGCGTTTCTCATCTCACTATCTCACTGGTGATTTGGCTGATCGCATCGCGGAATGGCTGCCGACGATTTGCGTAGCATTTGGTTGGCGCTTGGAATTTTTAGCCGTGCGACCTGAATATTTGCAATGGGTCGTAAATGTTCAACCCAACACTTCGCCGGGTTATTTGATGCGCATTATGCGCTTGCAAACCTCGGAGAAAATTTTCGCGGAGTTCCCACGCCTCAAGAAAGAGAATCCTTCGGGAGATTTCTGGGCGCCGGGTTATCTCATCATGGGTGGAACTCAGCCTCATCCTCCGCAGCTGGTGCGCGATTACATCAAACAGACGCGCGAACGACAAGGCATTTCTCATCCGCGTAAATAACAAATTTTTGATACCCAACGCAGATCGCGAACCCGCGCTCTGCGTTTTTCTTTTATTTACTGTACATCGAACTCAGCTTACTGTATACTGATTACATGCCACCCACACTTTATTTAATTGACGGCCACGCGCTGGCCTACCGAATGTACTTTGCGCTCACCGCGGGAGGAAGCAGTCAGCGTTGGCAAACCTCGAGCGGCGAACCAACTGCCGGCACGTATGGATTCGCGCGCGAGCTGATGCGCATTCTCGAGCAGGAAAGGCCTGAATATATTGCTGTCGCATTCGACACAGGCAAAACATTCCGCGACGAAATTTATCCCGAATACAAAGGTACGCGCGCCAAAATGCCGGATGATTTGCGTCCGCAGATCGAACGCATTCGTCAGTTGGTGGATGCGTTCAACATTCCCCGCCTCGAAATGGAAGGTTATGAAGCCGATGATGTGCTTGGCTCAGTGGCGCGCCAAGCGGGTGAACAAGGCTTGGGCGTCAAGATCATTACCGGTGACCGCGACTTGTTACAACTTGTCAACGAACGTACGGCCGTTTATCTGGCTGGCGACGATAAAAATTATGTCACGCCCAAAGACGTGCTCGCCAGCAAATTTGCGGTGCGCCCCGAACAAGTGGTGGATTACAAGGCGCTGGTTGGCGACACCTCCGATAACATTCCCGGCGTGCCGGGCATCGGTGAAAAAACCACCGCGAATCTTCTCGCCAAATTTGGATCGCTCGATAACATTTATGCTCATCTCAACGAAGTCGAACCGCGCTGGCGGACGAAACTGGAGCAAGGCAAAGAGTCGGCGTATCTCAGCCGCGACCTCGCCACCATCCGCACAAACCTGCCGATCAAACTCGACCTCGAACATGCGCGCGCGAATCAATTTGATCCAGCTACGCTGACAGCTTTCTTCCAGCAACTCGAATTTCGCACACTCATCAAAGCGCTCGATAAATTAACGGGCAACGAGGCTCCCGCGCCAGCCGCGCCTGCGAAAGCTCCCAAAGCGGGACAGCAAATGTCGATGTTCATCAATGAACCGGCCGCGGTGTATACGCCACACACAACAGTGAACATCGAAGTGGAAGTTGTAGACTCGCCTGAAAAGTTATCCGCGCTGGCCAAAGAATTAAACAAAGCCAAAGTGATTTCGTTCGACACCGAAACCACTTCTACAGAAGAAATGCAAGCAAACATGGTTGGCATTTCGTTGGCAGTGAAAGAAGGCAAAGGATATTACATTCCAGTCGGCCATCGGATAGGAAACAATTTACCGATTGAGCAAGTCGTTGACGCGTTGCGCGCGCCGATGACGGATTCCAAAATTGGTAAAGTCGCACATAACGCCAAATACGATTACATCATATTGGCGCGCCAGGGATTGCGCGTGACGCCATTGATATTCGACACAATGCTGGCCGAATTTTTGATCGATCCATCTTCGCGGCATTTGGGTTTGAAAACTCTCGCCTCGGTTCGTCTCGGCGAGGAAATGACTCACATCGAAGATCTGATCGGCAGTGGCAAAAAGCAAATCAGCATGGCAGAAGTCGCGATTGAGTCCGCAGCCTCTTACGCCGCCGCAGACGCGGAAATTACATTGCGTCTCGTGCCCATCTTACGCACCGAACTAGAACGCGTGCATGGCATGAAGTTACTTGAAGAAATCGAAATGCCGCTCGTCACCGTGTTGGCCGATATGGAAATGACCGGCGTTCTGCTCGATCTTCCATTTTTTAAAACTCTGGCAATGGAATTGCAAAGCCGCATGGCAGATATTGAAAAACAAGTTTTCGATTCGGTCGGCAAAGCTTTCAATATCAATTCGACTCAGCAACTTTCAGACATTCTCTTCAATCGCCTCGGACTCGAGCCGCCTGATAAAGGCCGCAAAACGGCCAGTGGACATTATTCCACTTCAGCCGATGTGTTGGAAGCGCTGCAGGGCAAACACCCGGTTGTGGATTGGGTGCTCGAGCATCGCGAACTTTCCAAACTCAAATCCACCTATGTGGATGCTCTGCCTGCCGCGGTCGATTCGCAAACCGGCCGCGTCCACACCTCTTACAGTCAAACCGGTGCAGTGACGGGACGTCTCTCGTCCTCGAATCCGAATCTACAAAACATTCCGATTCGCACCGAAGAAGGTCGCCGCGTCCGCAGCGGATTCATCGCGGCCAAAGGCAATGTTCTGCTCTCGGTGGATTATTCACAGATTGAGTTACGCATCGTGGCGCACATGGCTCAAGATGAAGGGATGTTGTCAGCATTCCGCGCGGGACAAGACATACACGCTACGACCGCCGCGGCAGTTTACGGCGTCGGTCTCGACGCGGTGACGAAAGAGATGCGTCGTCACGCGAAAGCGATCAACTTCGGTCTCATCTATGGCATGTCTGCGTTTGGATTAACGCGTTCCACAGGTCTCACATTGGCCGAATCCGAAAATTTTGTGAAAGCTTATTTCGAACGATTCCCCGGCATCAAAAAATATTTGGATGGCATTCGTCAGCAAGCCGCTAAAGATGGGTATGTGGAAACGCTGCTTGGTCGTCGGCGCTACTTCCCCGCCTTGCAAAGCAAACAAAATGTTGCTGTCCGAAACCGCGAAGAACGCGAAGCGATCAATGCGCCCATTCAAGGCACCGCGGCGGATATTATGAAGATTGCCATGTTGAATATCCCGGCCGCGCTCGAAAAAGCGGGCTTGCACGCCAAGATGCTTTTGCAAGTGCATGATGAACTTGTGTTGGAATGTCCGCGCGCCGAAATGGAAAAGACCGCCCGCCTCGTTCAAGAGATCATGGGCGCGGCTTACCCGATGAGCATCCCACTTTCAACCGAAGCGCGCTCGGGCTCGAATTGGGGCGAAATGACAGTATTGCAGTATTAGAGTAAGGTATGCCCAATCGCTAATCAAGGTTAAAATAGAGATTGTGAACGCGGCTGACATCGCGCTGGAACGGTAAAATACACTTATGCCCGGACGAGAAGACGTTTTTCAAAAAGCAATGAATGAGGGCCATTCGGCGGCTTGGGATCAGGAATGGGAAAAGGCCATCGGTGCGTATCGCAAAGCCCTGCAGGAATTCCCCGATCATCCAAAGGCGCTCAACAGCCTCGGCTTGGCGTTGTATCAAGTCGCCAACTTTGAAGAGGCCCTGCAAATCTATCAGCATGTGGCCAAGCTCTCGCCGCAGGATCCGATTCCGGTCGAGAAAGTGGCGCAGCTTTCCGAACGCCTCGGCGATCTGAAAACCGCCATCGACTCGGCCATGCGCGCCGCCGATCTATATCTCAATCAACGCGATGCAGAGAAAGCGATTGAAAACTGGGTGCGCGTCACCACCTTGAATCCCGAACACATTGTGGCTCATTCGCGGCTGGCACTTGTCCATGAAAAACTCGGTCACACGCAGCAAGCCGCTACAGAATACCTGGCGCTGGCCAGTCTTGTTCAGCGCAGCTCAAATCCTGAAAAAACGCAAGA
>DATKNJ010000276.1:0-5937 GCA_035541395.1 Anaerolineales bacterium | reverse complement strand
GAGCGGGCCTTGCCATTGAGGATTACGCAGGCCTCGGGCGCAAGCATCCCGCGCTGGCCGCTGCTATGACTGTCTTCTTGCTTTCGTTGATTGGTCTCCCGCCTACGATTGGTTTGGTCGGAAAGTTCTATCTCTTCCGCGCTGTGATTGCAGGTGGATTCACCGGTTTGGCGATCCTTGGCGTATTGGCTTCGCTGGTCTCCGCATACTACTATCTGCGCGTGGTCGTGGTCATGTATATGCGCGATGGCGAACCGACCACGACGCGTGAACCCTGGCTCAACATCACAACCGCGTTGACCGCGATTGTTGCTGTGCTGGTCAGCATCATTCCTGCGCCGTTGTTTGCCTGGGCCAGCAGCGCGGTGTTGAAGTTGTTTTAGAAACTTGTGAATAGAGAGTAGAGAATTGTTTAGGACGGCAGAATTCTGCCGTCCGTAATTTTTATTACGGAACGATCACGATTCTTTTACCCTGAAAATCCGTGCGGTTCCAGGCGCTTTCGATATCTTTGAGTGGCACTTGCTCGATGTCCATCTGAAGCTGGTTTGCTTTGAACAAATCCCAAACTAGTTTCGTGCCTTCGCCGATCGTCTCTGGAGTAATTCCCGCCGCGCCGGAAATTGTTAATCCGGAGGTTCGTAAACTGTCCGCCGATAGTGAAATAATAGTCCCGGCTTTTTCTCCGATCTGAATCAAACGAACTGGCTTGGACATCTTTATTTCGCTGGGAATTAACGTTTTGATCAGCACTTCGGTTGGATGTCCCCACAGAAAATCGAGGATGATGTCGTAGCCCTCTCTTGCTTCTTTTTTGAAAGCCTCTGCTAGTTTCTCGTCAGATTGTTTAAGATCAATGACCGCCTCCGCTCCGAATTCCTGAATTTGTTTCATTGAGTCCGCGTTACGCCCAGTTCCGACGATTCGACCAGCGCCTAAAAGCTTCGCGATTTGGACCGCGAGTTTTCCAGAAACGCCAGTCGCGCCGTTGACCAGGACCGTCTCGCCCGGCTGAAGTTTTGCGCCCCACTTGAGCGGAAACAAAGACGTCAACGCCGAAGCGGGGAGCGCCGCGGCAGTCACTGCATCCACGCCTTCAGGAATTGGCACAGTGTAACCATTTGGCACGACTGTTTTTTCTGCCATGGTGCCGTAAGGAGCTTTCACGCCGCCAAAGCCGACCAGTGTACCGTCTTCGAGCGCGCCGACCCCATCAAAGCCGACGATAGCGGGCAGTTGCGAGAGAAATTGACTGCTGGCAAAATGCGAGCCACTCGCCATAGCCTTATCTACGTTTTCGAGCGCGACGGCTTTTACACGAATCAACACTTCGTCTTTTCCCGGAGCGGGGTCAGGGAAATCCTCGAATTTGGGGGTCTCGCCTAATTTGTGTAAAACAGCTGCCTTCATGATTTTCTCCTATTATGGTTTCTTGGAAACTATAATAACTGCAGAATAGATTCTCGTCAAGATGGTTTCCGAGAAACTTTCCCAGTTCCCTGCTCTTTGATATACTAGCTTTGAAGAGACTCTCACTATGCCCAATTCCACTGACGACTCAAAAAACCAGAGCAAGGACACGTTGATCGCGGACATCCTCTCTTTGCTTTCGGACGTCTCCGAGAAGTTCGAACCTGAAAACCTCGAGACAAAACAACGGATGATGAAGATCACCCGCAATCCAAAAGTGATTCAGATTCTGCTGGATGCAACTTTTATGGAATTACGCGTGCTGGCCGCCATAGGAAGTTCTGAACCAATCAACGGGATCACGATTTCAAAACAATTCAGGATTCCAAAAGGAACGGTTTCCAAAATCACGCGGCGCTTGATTGCCAAAAACCTGATTACCAAAGAGACTCTCCCGAATAATAAAAAAGAAATTCACTTCAGAATCACGTCTTTGGGCAGGGAACTTTTTACGGCTCATCAGGCTTTCGATCAGCAGATGGAGAAAAACTTTGTGCAATTTCTGAAAGCGTACAAGGCCAATGAGTTGAATTTGGTTGCGCGCATCCTTCGGGATTTCAAAGAGACCTCGTTTTAAAATTCAACCCCCATGACTCTCAAAGCCCTCATCTTCGATTTCGATGGTTTGATTCTTGATACCGAAACGCCCGAATATCTGGTTTGGAAAAACATCTATCAGGAAAATGGATTCGATCTTCCGATTGCAAAATGGGGCAGCATCATCGGCGGGAATGGTTCATCGGATTTCGAGCCTGCGGAGGAACTTCCGCGTCTTTCTCAGGGACGGCTGGATTCTGTTTCCCTGCGCGCCCGCCATCACTCGAAGAGCAACGAGTTGATTCTCTCTCAACCCATCTTGCCCGGTGTGATGGATTTGATTCGCGCCGCGAAAGAGTCGAATCGCAAACTCGCGATTGCTTCCAGTTCGCCTCATTCGTGGGTGGACGCACACATGAAGCGCCTCGGCATCTTCGATTCCTTCGATGCGATCATTTGCCGTGACGATGTGGCAGTTGGCAGAACCAAACCCAACCCGGATTTATTTTTGTTGGCGCTGAATCAACTTCAAGTCCAGAGGGATGAGGCGATAGTGTTCGAAGATTCGCCCAATGGAATCAGAGCCGCGCGCGCCGCGGGGATTTTTGTTGTAGCGGTGCCGAATCCAATTACGACCATGCTGGATGTCAGCGGGGCGGATTTGGTTTTGAAAAGTCTGCAGGATTTTCGTCTCACGGCTTTCTTGCGTTTGTGAGTGAATGACATCACTGCGATTTGCACCAGCCATTTCTCGAAGTAAGTTTGCATGTCGATTCTTTTCGGCGATTGATTTCGTCATTATAACGGCGCAAAAAAACGAAACCTCCCGTTGAGCTTTTCAAATCAACGGGAGGTTTTTTCCTACTCTTTGCTCTCTATTTACTTATATTTCCATACAACTTTCGATGTACCATGCTCAATGCTCGCACTTGTTCCGCGGCGTGATACGACGAACGCACCAGCGGATTCGACTCCACCCATTGGAAGCCGATCTCTTTCCCGTAATCGCGCAGTTCAGCGAATTCTTCCATCGTGTAATAGCGATTCATCGGCAGGTGCTTCTTGCTCGGTTGCAGATATTGGCCGATGGTCAAAATATCCACGCCCCACGAGCGTTGGTCGCGCATCACGGCCTTGACCTCGTCCATGGTTTCGCCGAGGCCGACCATGATGCCGGATTTGGTCAATACTTCGGGATCGAGTCTCCTGGCGTTGGATAACGTAGCCGCAGCCCAATCGTAATTGTCCTGTGGTTGCACTTGCTTGAACAAGCGCGGCACAGTTTCAACGTTGTGATTCAAAATTTCAGGCCGCGCGTCCATCACGATCTTCAAGGCTTCAATGGAACCCTTGAAATCAGGGATTAGCACTTCGATGGAGCAGCCTGGCAGCACTTCACGGATTCTGCGAATGACCATGGCGAAGATCGGCGCGCCGCCATCGCGGCGTTCGTCGCGATTCACGGAAGTGATGACCGCGTGTTTCAAGTTCATGGACTTGACCGCTTGCGCCACGCGTTCGGCTTCGCCCCAATCCATCAACGCGGGTTTGCCATGTTTGATATCGCAAAAGCCACAAGTACGCGTGCACACATCGCCGAGCATCAAAAACGTGGCAGTGCCGCTGCCCCAGCATTCGCCGAGGTTCGGGCACATGGCTTCTTCGCAAACGGTGTGCAATTCTTTCGAACGCATCAACGTTTGCAAGCGTTCATAATTTTCGCCCGAGGGCGCGCGAACTTTAATCCATTCCGGGCGGCGCAGTGGACGGGCGTCGATCGTTTCGGGGTTGACCCGATCTCTCGTTGGAGTGGCAGGCATGAGGTCCTTTTTGAAGCGTCATTGGGATTGCTTTGCTGCACTCGCAATGACACGTAAATAATTATTCTTTTTTCTTGACTTTCAATCTCAATCCATCGGCTTTGACAACCTCGACATGGTCACCCTTACGGATCGCACTCGACCCTTCGGCGGGTTCCGCGCTCCATAACTCCGAGCCTACTTGCACTTGTCCCGCGTGTTCGCTCCAATCTTTGACGGTTCCCATTTTGCCCGCGATGGATTCCATGCCCATACGGATCGGCGCGCGCTGCGCGCGCAGTGCAATTGTCATGATCGCCGCGAAGCCCAGGCCAAACAGGATTCCGACCACAACCACCAACGGAATCGATACGCGTTGGAATTGCGGCGTGCCCGGCGAATTGAATAGCACCAGCGCGCCGACAATGAACGAGCCGACGCCCGCCGCGGTCAACGCACCGTGCGTGGGCGCTTTGATGTCGAGAATAAACAATACGAAGGCAGTGACCATAAAGATCAGCCCGAACCAGTTGATGGGCAAAAGGCCAATGCCATAGACAGCCAGCGCGAGACACACTACGCCGACAAATCCGGCCACCCATCCGCCTGGATGCGAGACTTCGATGACGATGGCTTGCAAGCCGATGGCGATCAAGATGAACGTGATGTTGGCATCCGTCAGCAGGAGCAGCAACTGCTCGATCAGATTCAAGTTGACGGTCACGATTTGAGCGTTGGCCGTGTGCAGCGTGCGCGGCCCGTCGGGCATCTGAACGGTGAAGCCATCCAATTTCTTGAGCAGATCGTTGGTGTCCGTGGCGATAAAGTCGATCAGCTTGGCATCCAACGCTTCCTGCGCGGTGACCGCTCGGGCGTTATCGATCATACTTTGCGCCAATTCCAACGCGGCCGAACCGCGCGGTTCCACTAGCGGACGGATCTTGGCTTTCATGATTTCTTTTTGTTTGGTTTCCAGCGTCGAATCCAGGTTTTGACCCGTACTGCTGATCGGGCTGGATGCGCCGATGGCCGTCTCCGGCGCCATGGCAGAGACATACCCGGCCATGGTGATCAACGCACCCGCGCTTCCGGCGATTGCGCCTTTCGGCGCCACATAAACTACCACCGGTATGTTGCTGGCGCGAATGGCTTCCATGATGTTGAGCATCGCTTCGAGATCGCCGCCCGGCGTATTGAGCTGGATGATGATGATCTCTGCGTTGTCTTGTGCGGCGGTCTTCAAGCCGCGCTGAATATATTCCAGTGTGGCCGGCTCGATTCCGGCGTCCACGGTCATCACCTCAACCAGCGGCGCGTTACTTTGAGCGCGTACCGAAAACACGGGTAGCGCCAGCGCACACAAAGCCAGTCCAATTGCCATCAGGCGGAATGTTTTCATAAGATGATTATAACTCTCCCTTTGTATAATCATCCTTATGAGAAGATTAACCTCGCTCAGCGGGATTTTCGGCCCGCTGCTTTTCGCAGGGATGGTCATTACGCTGACGATCCTAAAGTATGACTTTCTACGCGGCCTCGGCTGGGATCCGCTGCGTGCGCCGACCTTCGATTGGCCCAGCGGACTCGCACTGGGTCCCGGCGGCGGATGGATGACTGCTACCTTTCTGCTCTGCGGACTGTTGATGTCCCTCTTCGCGCTGCGCCTCCGCGCGGACCTCGAACCTGCGCGCGTTTCACAAATTGGTTCCACGCTGTTTGCATTGGCTGGGCTCGCGCTCATGGGTTTGGCCTTCACCACTGACCCGACGATTCGATCCACGCCTGCCACCTGGCATGGGCGCTTGCACGATACTTCGTTTGTCTTGCTGGGGCTCACACTCCTGCCCGCCATGCTTTGTCTCGGCCGCGCTTTTCAACTCAACCCGCGTTGGCGCGACCTCGCCGCGTATACGTGGATCATGGTCGCGCTGGCGATTCCTACGTATGCATTGAAAGGCATCGCGTTTTATATCTTTTTGTTGGCTGTGTTGGTGTGGAGCGAAGTGATCGCGTTCCGGCTGTTGAAATTGAATAAGTGAAAGTGCTATACTGATTCAAGTTAATCTTTTGCCGCTTAATATCCTTTTTGAAGAGTTATGCGGCGACGGTCTAAAATACGTTAAGCTGTGCG
>DATKNJ010000275.1:0-4015 GCA_035541395.1 Anaerolineales bacterium | reverse complement strand
GCTTTTTATCGCATCGCACAGGAAAGTTTGAATAACGTATTCAAGTATGCGCGCGCTACGCAAGTGAATGTCAATCTCTTTATTTCAGCTGCCTCGGTACATTTTGAAACCTGCGATAACGGCGTCGGTTTCGATATGTCTACTGTGAAGCCGGCCAGTTTGGGCATGCGTATTATGCACGAACGTGCGGAAGCCATCGGCGCGGATTTCCAGATCAACAGCAAGCCCGGTTCAGGGACTTGTGTGGAGATCACATGGAATTGCGATCCGAATCGAAAGTTGAGAATCTTATAAACTGTTGACCGGCCAGGAGAAAGCCAATGATAATCAAAATTCTGCTTGTAGATGATCACGCCGTTGTGAGAAGCGGCCTTTCCCTATTTATCAAAGTCAACAAAGACCTTGAATTGGTTGGCGAAGCCTCGGATGGAATGGAAGCCGTGCAAATGGTTTCACTGCATAAACCGGATGTGGTGCTGATGGATTTGATGATGCCCGGCATGGATGGCATTACGGCCACGCGCGAGATTCATCTAAAATATCCGAACGTGAAGATCATCGCGTTGACCAGTTTTTCAGAACAAAACCTGGTGCAAGGCGCGCTGCAAGCTGGTGCGATCAGCTATTTGCAAAAGAACGTGACTGCCGGAGAGTTGGGAAACGCTATTCGTTCGGCCTACGCGGGAAAAATGACATTGTCCAGTGAAGCCGCGCAAGCGCTGGCACAATCGGCGGCACAGCCGCAAATCCGCGGCGAGCAATTGACGGAACGCGAACGCGATGTCCTTAAGTGTATGGTCGATGGTCTCAATAATAACGAGATCGCCGAACGGCTGGTCGTTAGTCTTGGCACGGTCAAGTTTCACATCTCGAACATCTTCCACAAGCTCGGCGTGGATAGCCGCGTGGAAGCCGTCAAACTGGCGATCGAACAAAGGCTGACGTAACAACTTTGGGGGCGCGTGAAGCGCACTGTCCACTCGGCTAGGCAAATACTCCACCAGAGTCTAATGCGCATTGACCTCGCTTGGCATACACTGCTAGCGAGGTCAATTCATGATTCATATTATTATCGCCGATCCAGATTCTGCAACACGCAGGGCGCTCGCCCTTTTGCTCGAACGCAAACTGGGCACAGATGGCATTGTGGAAGTTGAAGATGTGGAGACGCTCATCCGCGCCATGGCAGATACACCGCCCGACCTGCTCCTGCTCGATTGGAAGCTCTACGGTTCTCCCGCGCCCGAAACCTGCCGCCTGCTTCAAAAGGCGTATCCAAAGCTGGAGATTGTCCTGTTGAGCGTGGATGCCGAAGATGCCGCTGCAGCGGAGATGGCGGGCGCGGCGTTCATCTACAAGGGCGCTTCGCCCACCGAACTAATTGCAACATTAACCCCAATTCTTCGTAAGATAAATAAGTCTGCAACCCCAGACTGAGTTTGAAAGGAGAGAAAACATGCAAGCAAATCGTTCTAACGCAGGCGCACTGGTTGGAGGCGCGCTTCTGATCCTGGTCGGCCTGATGACTTTAGCCAGCCAGATCTTTAATTTCGTCAATTGGTGGAGTTCCTTCTGGCCCTTCATTGTCATCGGATTCGGTGCCCTGTTCTTCGTGGCCATGTTCGCGAGCGGCAAACAGACCGCGGGTCTGGCCATCCCCGGTAGTATCATCAGTGGAATCGGATTGATCCTGCTTTTCCAGAATCTCACCCATCATTGGGAATCCATGTCCTATTTTTGGACCGGGATTGTGTTCTTCGTAGGCCTCGGCATTTACATCATGGGACTCTACGATGGAAGCGAGCACCGCAAGCAAGCCGGGTTGCGCGTGATGAAAGTCGGTTTCTTCCTGTTCATTATCTTCGGCGCCTTCTTCGAGATGATCTTCGCCTCCTTCATTCCAGATAGCTGGCGCGGTATCATCTTCCCAGTGCTGCTGATCCTGCTGGGCGGTTACCTTGTGTTGACCCGCGCCGGTTTGTTCAGCACAAAGAAGGAAGAAGCTTCGCCTTCGAGCGATACAACATTACCGCCCGCGTCCTAGGAGAGTAGAACATTATGGAACAAAAAAGATCTTTCTTCGGCCCATTACTGCTGATCGCGATCGGCGCGGTCTGGCTGTTGGTCAGCGCGGGAACTGTCCCTTCCTCCAATCTATGGGCACTGACACATATCTGGCCATTCCTGTTGATGGCAGCCGGTCTGGGCTTGATCCTGCGACCGTATTGGGCCTATACATCCATTTTGATGGATATCATTATTATCGGCGGCGCAGTCGCAGCCATCCTCTTTGCCCCTCAATTGGGATGGGCCACTCCGATCCCTTACTACACGATTCAAAATGGTGAAACATTTATCGGGTTCGGCCAAGCAGGCTCAGGAAACATGATCACACAAACACGCGCAGTCAGCAACTTTCACGAGATCGATCTGGAATATCCCGCACAGGTATTTATCTCACAGGGAGATTCTGAATCGCTCAAGATCGAAGCAGAGGACAACGTCCTGCCGGGCATCGTCACTCAAGTGAAAAATGGCGTGCTCGATGTTTACTATCAGGCTGACCTCGGAAAACGCGTTAGTCCGCGCCGGACTGTTACGATCACGATCACGGTCAAAGACCTGACCGATGTCCGTTTCTCCAGCGCCGGAGCATTGACCATCAATGGATTGAAAACCGATGGTTTGAATCTTTCGTTGAGCGGTGCAGGAGACCTGAAGTTGAATGATATTTCCGTTCAGAATCTGACTGCGAACTTGAGCGGCGCAGGCAGCCTGTCGGCCTCCGGCAAAGCCGATAATCTCAGTTTGAACGTCAGCGGCTTCGGCAACTTCGATGGCACGGCACTGCAGGACAAGACAGCTGACATCAACATCAGCGGCGCGGGCGGCGCGACCGTATGGGCAACAGATTCTCTTTCCGCAAATATTTCGGGCGCAGGTTCCATCAATTATTTTGGTTCGCCCAAATTGACCAAGCAGATCAACGGTATCGGTGGTGTGAACCACATTGGTGACAAATAAAAGGTCAAGAAGCTATCTATCGACCGACGCAAAAACTCCCCAACTGGCAAGGGAGTTTTTGTTTAACAATGCAATGACCGCAATCAATATAAAGGCGACATTCAAACCGAGGAAAGAGTCTCAACGTCAATCGCGCGCAGCACACGCTTGATATCGGTCATAATATTTCATGATCGGGACGCGGTCGACTCGCATCCTTCAATAGACAAACGGGATAAATCGTTTCGTTCGTTTCATATACTCGCGATACGAGTCACCTAACCCCTCGAGCAGCATTCGCTCTTCGACATTTGCCCGATAACTATATCCAATCAATACAATGAGCGGCACACTGACCAGACACAACCAATTGGTAAACGCCAAACCAAGCCCCAGCATGGTGATCAGCGAACCGGTGTAGGACGGGTGACGAATCCAGTGGTACGGACCCTCCTGCATCACGGTCTGACCGGGTTGTACGGCAAGGCGCACGCTGAAGTATTTCCCGAGTACGCGGATCGCGTACCAGCGAAAGAGTACACCGATCACCATTAACGAAATACCAAGTCCGAAAATCAAAACAGGATGCCAGGAGATCGTCGCCCAGGTCTCCATGCGCGCCAGCCAATACGCCGAAAAGACCGCGGTTCCCAGAGATACCCTAAGCACCAGACTCGAATAATGGTCATGGACACGCGAACTCGCCTCAACGTGGTGCGAGAATGTGTGGATGATTTCGGGTACCAGCCAGATGAAGTAGCTGGCAATTAGAATCTGCGCGGCGATGTGATTGGTAAAGATAAGGGGAAGCATGGAAAGTTTTCTTAACTGTAAAGAATAGTTCTTAGCGTTAGTGCAATCTATACCCTTGGGGAACCATATCAATTGCACGCAGCACGCGATCGATGTCGGTCATGATTTCATGATTCCAGAAGCGAATGACTTTAAAGCCTTGTGACTCTAAAAACGCGGTTCGTTCGGTATCGTATTCTTCTTGTTCCAAATGCTGACT
>DATKNJ010000274.1:0-3064 GCA_035541395.1 Anaerolineales bacterium | reverse complement strand
ACGATCTCTTCGACCGAATCGAGTTTGACGCTGGTCTTGAGCCCACTCTCGCGCGAATAAAACGCGGGGAACTCATCGGTTTTGAATCCAACAACCGGTACGCTCATCGTTTCCAGATATTCCAACGTGGCGGGTAGATCGAGAATAGCCTTGGCGCCTGCACAAACCACAATCATGGGAGTATCGGCCAGCGCCTGCAAATCGGTAGAAACATCGAAGCGAGCTTCGCGATGCACACCGCCGATGCCGCCTGTGGCAAATACTTTGATGCCTGCTTGTTGCGCAATGAACATCGTCCCGGCAACAGTCGTGCCGCCACTTAATTTTTTGAAGATGGCTGTTGCGAAGTCGCGACGACTGATTTTGATGTTGTCTTTTCCGCGTGCCAATTCTTCGAGTTCGGTTTCACTTAGCCCAACGCGGACTTGCCCGTTGAGCACGGCGATCGTAACGGGTGTCGCGCTTTCGTCGCGGATAGCAGCTTCCATGTCCCGCGCGAGCGAAAGGTTTTGCGGAAGAGGCAGTCCGTGTGTGATGACCGTTGATTCGAGCGCGACGACCGGCAAGGATAGCTTCATCGCTCGCGCGATTTCGGAGGAGAGAATAGGAGAATTCATATATTGTTTTTATCCAACTGATTGATCGGGATCATCACCATTTCCATTGCCATTTCGACCCACGTAATGTGCGCCTTTCCATCCCAGCAATTCTTTAAGGTAATCAATGGCGGTTTCGACTTCAAGGATGAACACTTTATTGTCGCTTTTATTTTTTTGAAGCAGTTCGCGTTCTTCAGTGATTTGCTCGTAATACACCATCAACAATCTCTTGACGGCTTCCGTCTGTTGCATAGTTGGCCTGTCTGCAATATCTCGCTGGCGTGAAAGCGGCACATCCTGCACAAGCTGAATTGTGTGTTGAAGAGCTGAAGTGCTTTCAACTTCTTCGATGGCTTCTTTGCTGCCACGCGCCACGTTTTCAGTGCTGATCTGCCACGCCTCTAAATGATCGTCACGGACCTTCTTGAATTCCGGCGGCGTTTCCCATGTGCCGATATCGATCCAATCCAATTGGAAACCTTGTTTGTTGGCTTTCTCCTGAAAGCCCTCTTTGAACCGTGCTGTTATATCCGGTCGATGTGTGAAGTTAGGTGGCTCTCCCGGTTGCGGAAGGTCGGGCTGTTTTTCGCCGGAAGGAATGATCTGTTGCGTTTGATTCAGGATCGAAATATTTCGCTCTTGCGACTCTTTGATTTCCAGCGCTCCGTAGCTGGCCAAAAATTCTGTCAAGCGATGTTCGCTGATAAATGTAGATAACTCGCCTCGCACCATGCCCGTCATGCGTTTATCAAGTGCAGCCGGAATTTCGTTCCGTTCTGACTCTTTTACTTTCGATTCATTACTGACCGCAACTGACTGATTGTAGATTAAGTCTTGAATGACCGCTTCATCTTTGAAAGGATTGGGCTCTTTGAGAGTCCGTTCTTTTCCGCCCCGCAAAATGCTAAACCGAAAAGAAACGTCAATCGCGCTGACAGGAATCCCGTCCAAGCTTCTGCTGCTCACTTTGTGGTTGTGCGGTTCGTTCAAGACGATGTGCTGGTCGCGCAAATCAATGGCGCTACGGAATCGTTCGAAGCCATCCAGGAGTTCCGGGCCGTCTACCGTTGGGCCGATCACGTGCGGGCGGCCATTTGGTTTTTCAAACAAGGCCACCGAGTCGCGTTCAACGGTTACATATCCGGGTCCGCCAATGGCATAGATGCGCGAATCTTTTTCGACAACTTCGCCTTGTCGAATGGTAATCGTCGCGCCCGCGCCGCCCAAAGCTACCTGCCCGATAAACTCACGAGCAATGTTGACCGGCTTCTCGAAGATATCAGCCAGATAGACAGCTGCCTCATGGACTCCGATCATATACGGCAAAGAAACAATTGCGAAATAACGTAATAAGTTGCTCCATGTGCCGATGGCAAAGAAGAACAAATCCGTGATTGGGTTCGTGGGAAATGTAGCTGCCGCTGTTGGATTCAGCAGATAGATGAAAATATTACGTATGCGCAATGTCCAATCTGACAGCGGATGAGAAGATAGACCAACAATAATTCCAGCCAGAATAAATAAAATGAACAGCGCGCTGGAGCGTCGCCGCGCGCCGCTTAACGTTAATTCAAATGCTCGATTCAGTATGCAATCGCGCAAGCGCGCGATTTGTTTGGCAAAGTTCTCGCGCTCCAGCGTAAGGGGAGATTTCGGCGCGGCAGGAGCTGCGTTTGGCTTCATGGTTGCGTAGTCTCCAGCCATTGTAAAATCTCTTCCAACTCCTGCAGTTCCGTGCTGGCGCGGCGATGCATACGGTCATTGCGGACGAGGATCATGCGCGTGCGCAATAGGAGTGTCTTGACAGCCTCTTTTAGATTCTTTCCCGTTTTTCTTTGATTCAGTAAATCGCGCGTCAGGTCGCGCGTGTAATCTGTGAGGGCCTTTTCCTTGCCGCTCAAGGTTGCGTAACTGCGTTCGGTTTCAATGCGATCGCGTTCAGCGCGCGCATTGACCAGCCAGTTGGCTGTCCATTGATGGATGAGCTGTTCTTCTACTCTGGGAGGAAAACGCAAATTGCTCACGCTGGCACTGATGACGCGTATCCCGCGATTCTTTAAAAGTGCATATTCGGCGCTCTCGCGACTGCCGGGTGTACGAACACCATTCTCATCCAGGATTGGCGCCTTGGGGTTGGTCATGCGTTCTTTGATCATCATATTGATGACTTGCAGAGCGGTCTTGCCCGCAACGTCAGATTGCAGCTTGTTCCCACTGGTAGGACGCGGCGCTTCTGCCGGCTTCTTTGCTTGCTCGCCTTCGCAGCGTTCGATCAATTTCCCAAGCCAGGTATTGATCTCATGCAACATGCCGGTCAGTGCTTCTTCAAGTTTTCCTTGTTTCTTCCCAAGGACAGGATGTAGAAGGGCGTCCGCATCTGCGCTCGGCGCTTCTACGGGCATGGGAACAGAAGCCGGCAGCGAAAAATTCGGTTCAAAGAGATCGTTCAGTTTGAACTTGCTCAT
>DATKNJ010000273.1:0-11848 GCA_035541395.1 Anaerolineales bacterium | reverse complement strand
CGCTCGAAAAGCCGGTTTCTTAAGCGTAGAGCGAATCGAGCTACAGCACATGGACTATTATCGTTTGACCCCCTAGCGGTGCATGATCCAAAGAATTAAGACGCACAATATTCTCAACGGCATTCTTTTCAGCATGATTGAGTTTGTCGTTGCCGTGCTGATCGTTGCTCCTTTCGCGATTTATTACGTCCTTCACGGCAGAACATTATACGCAGCCATCGCCATTGGGATCATTCTCAACTTTCTGGTGGTGGTTGCGTTTGGTTTGCAACAAAACAAAAACAAAGAGAAGGATATCGGCATACGACAGTTATTCAATAAGAACACGCGAGAAACTGTGGGCCGTGAACATCCACATCTGGGCGGCGATACTACGATTTTAGTCATCACGCTGCTTCTTCCCTTCGTGATGGTTATTTGCGTACTTTATGAATTGTTGTTCGAGAGAAGAAGATGAGGGCGACAGTCAACACGCCGCAGGTGCTCCGCAAGTGATAAGATAGCGAATGTGCTAAGCATACTTGATTTTCGGGCGGAGGGATTATGTCGAATATTGTGGAGCTACCCTGGGGAGAGGATAAAGTCTCGATTCACTTGCCGGAGAATTGGACTCTGCTGGGGATTATGGAACCTGCAACATTAAGCGGCACGACAGATGTTTGTCAGGAAGTGGAACGGAGCCTGCAAACACCAATTGAGATGCCGCGTCTTTCCGAGTTAGCCAAGCCGGGAATGAAAATTGCACTGGTGATGGACGACGACAGCCGTCCCACGCCGGTTGCGAAGATCATGCCGGGGCTGCTCGCCGAACTTCAACGCGGCGGTGTTACCTCGGATCAAATCACGGTTGTCCCGGCGCTTGGTTTGCATCGCGCCATGACTGAGGTGGAGATTGCCAAACGAATCGGCGAGTCATCTTTCATCGGGACGCACTGGGCCTCGCACTTCTGCGATGATCCAGGTAAACTAACTTTTCTCGGCACGACCAGTCGCGGCACGCCCGTTGCCATCAATAAAATTGTCGCCGAAGCAGATTTGGTGATTTCTGTTGGATGCATCGAGCCGCATATTATCGCCAGTGCGGGAGGCGGATATAAAAACATCGTACCCGGCGTAGCCGGACGCGTAACAATTGCTCACAATCATTCGCTGAATTGCCAGCCGCAAACTTTTAACAACGTTGGCCAACCTATTGAGCACAATCCGATGCGGCTCGATCTGGAAGAAGCAGCCGGGATGCTCAAGCCTCCGGTATTCATCATCAATGCAGTGCTGAATAGCAACTTGGAAGTCGTACGCGTGGTTTGCGGCCATCCGGTGCTGGCGCATCGCGAAGGCTTTTGTACCAGCGCAAAAATCTATGGCGCGCAAGTGCCGGCCATGGCGGATGTGGTCATCACCAGTTCACATCCGATGGATCAAGACCTGCGGCAGGGAGTCAAAGCCTTGGCCAACACTATCCGCGCGCTCAAGCCCGGCGGCGTGATGGTCACGCTTGTGCGCGCCTCCGAAGGTGTGGGCGTATTCGGATTGGCCAATGCAAAACTGCCTGTTGGACGTCGCGGCTTGCAACTGCTCACACCGATCCTGTTGCCGCTTGTTCCAAAATTGAAACTCAAAGGCTTAAGCGAAGAAGATCGCTTCTTTCTATACTTCGCTTTGCAAGCCATGCGACGCGGCGAACTATTGATGTACGCTCCCACCATCCCAGAGGAGGTCAGGGCGAACCTGCCCTTCGTTGTTTTTGTAGACAGCCTCGATTCAGCGATGGAGCACGTGTGCAGCAAATTCCCCGGAAAGGCCAGCGTGTTGGTTTTTCCACATGGTGGCAGCACTTATCCGATCTTGCCAGAATAAGGAAACCTTATTAGATGCCTCTCCCAAAGTTATTAATCACGGGCTATCGCGGTTTGGTTGGTCAAATCCTTTGGCGCGGGCTGGTGAATGATTTCGAGCTCTATGGAGCAGATTTGACCACGGATGAGCCGGACCACAACTTGTTTCAGGCTAATGTTTCAAGCTTGGAGCAAGTCGAGGCGGTTTTCACCCAAATTCCCAATTTGGTTTACGTGATTCATCTGGCAGGCGATCCGCGTGTCAATGCCGAATGGGACTCCGTTTGGTTGAACAACATCGCGGGAACAAGGAATGTGTACGAAGCGGCTCGGATGCATGGAGTCAAACGGGTGGTCTTCGCAAGCTCAAATCACGTCACGGGTGCGTACGAGGGATTTCCTCCAAGCCTTCACCCACAGCCCAATCCAGCGCCAATCAATTCCAACGATCCAATCCGCCCGGATAGTTATTACGGAGTCAGCAAAGCTGCCGGAGAGGCACTGGCCAGAATGTATTATGAACTGTATGGGATTGAATCGATCTGCCTGCGGATTGGTACCGTTCTCAAAGATGATGATCCCACCCGGGACGCTCGGCACGAAAGCACATGGCTCAGTCACCAAGACCTCGTGCAACTGGTAAAAAAGAGTCTACTGGGCGATGTCAAGTTCGGGATTTATTATGGCGTCTCGAATAACCGGAAGCGTTTTTGGGATATTTCTAACGCGATGAAAGAAATCGGCTATAAACCGGAAAGCGACGCTTCACAGTTTCGATCTGGAACTTAACACGGTAATCTGCACTCTGCGTGCCAAACGCTGACGCACAGGATGTTACAATCAATTCCATCAGCATTATGGGTAATCTATCAAATTATCTGCGGCAACGCAGCCGCGAAACCTTCTCGTCGCTGTATATTCGCAATTATCGCTTGTATTACATCGGCCAGATCATCTCCACATCGGGCACCTTTATGCAGTCGGTGGCTCAAGCCTGGCTGGTGCTCAAACTGACAAATTCCGGAACCGCATTAGGGATCACCAGCGCTCTCCAGTATGTCCCCGTTTTGATTTTGGCTCCGTATGGCGGTGTTATCGCTGATCGATTTTCCAAACGGAGAATCCTGTACTTTACGCAATCCCTATCGGGTGTTCTGGCATTGATCCTTGGCACATTGGTAGCAATCAATCTCGTTCAGGTTTGGATGGTCTATGTTCTGGCTTTTTGTTTGGGCATGGTCAATGTCTTCGATAATCCTGCCCGCCAGACCTTCTACGTTGAAATGGTTGGCTCAGACAATCTCAGGAACGCTGTGACATTGTATTCGTCTCTGGTCAATTTGTCCCGCGTGATCGGTCCTGCCATCGCCGCAGCGCTCATCGCCGGACTCGGCCTCGCGCCTTGTTTTATTATCAACGGAATTTCTTATGGTGCGGTGATCATCATGCTTACGCTGATGAATAAGAGCGAACTGATCGTTACTCCGCCTGCGCCGCGCGTCAAAGGCCAGATTCAAGAAGGCATCAAATACGTGATCTCGAAGCCCGTTATCGGCTCCACCTTGTTAATGATGGCGCTCGTCGGTACGTTCACATATGAATTCCAAGTCAGCTTGCCGCTGATTGCACAGTTTACTTTCAACGGCGGTGCCAGTAGTTACGCCCTCTTAACAGCTTCCATGGGACTCGGAGCTGCCTTGGGAGGAATTTTCTTTGCCGGCCGCAAAGGTATTCAGCCGCTCAAAGTGATCAGCGCATCCCTGCTATTCGGATTGGCGGTACTGGCAGCCGCATTCATGCCGAGTCTCGTGCTTTCTGGCTTGGCTTTGGTGTTTGTGGGCATCGCTTCGATCAATTTTTCGTCGCTTGGCAACACCATGATACAGCTGGAAAGTTCGCCGCAAATGCGCGGTCGAGTCATGTCATTTTGGTCCATCGCGTTTTTGGGTTCCACCACCATCGGTGGACCAATTGTCGGCTGGTTTGCTGAGGCGGCCGGGGCGCGCTGGGGATTGGCCTTGGGCGGTGTAGCAGCTTTGATCGCCGCCGCGCTCGGCGCGGTCACTTTGCGTAATGTGAAAGAAAATAAAACGATTGCGTAGTATGATGATAAGGCCGAATAATAGATGAGCGAACTCAGGAGTAATCTACATGAGCAAAGAAGATGAAATTCGCGACGTACTAAAACAAGCCGTTAAGACCATCTCAGAAGCCGAACGCAACCCGCGCGCATGGCAATCCTGGATGGTGTATTTGCTGTCGCAATTGGAAGTGGAGGCTACAAAAAGCAGTTCCACATACAGCGGCTCTTTCGCAGACATGCTGGCCGCGCTGCAGGATGCCATCCGCAATCGCATGAGAACCGGTGGTTGGAATTAAACTCGAAACACACGAAGCAGTCATCGCGTTCAGACCAAAGGGGGACGGCGATTCTCTCCCCGCTCAATGACAGCTATGATATATTCCAACCATTATTCATACTAATAGCCGGAGAGAAGAATGCCAGATATACTAACTTTCCAATGCCCAAATTGTGGATCATCCGTCCATACCGATGGCACAAAGAAAGAAGCCAAATGCGAGTATTGCGGTTCCACAGTAATTGTTCCCGAGAGCTTACGTAACCAACCTGCGCCCGCACCAGTAGAAGTTAACTTCGGTGGATTTCAATCCGGAGGATCTCAATCCGGCGGGTTTCAGCCCGGGGACTTCACACCATTCTCCAACGACCAGGTTGCCAAAAGCATCGGCACGGCCGCCAAAGTCACTGCCGGTGTGACCGCCCTCAGCGTGATTCTCCCTGTTGTTTTCACCTGTGTAATTTTAGGATTTGTGGGAGTTGTTTTGTATTTTGTCTTTTCCGGTGTCAATAAGAGTATACCCGCAATTGCAGCCATCCCAACCGATTCTTTCCCGACCGTCGCTCCGACCGCCGTTCCCGATACCGCCGTCCCGCCGACAGCGATCCCGACTCCGTTCGATACGCCGACTCCGTATACGAAGGTGTTGCTTAAAGATAACTTCACCAATACATCCAGTGGCTGGGATAAGACCAAAAACTCGGATTACACGCTCGAATATCTAAAAGGAAAATATCACGTCCTGATCAACAAGGAGAACGGTGGACAAGTGTTATGGATCGGGGATAGTTACACCGATATGAGCATCGAAGTGGATGCTTTACAAACCGCCGGGCCAAATGACGGCGATATGGGCGTTGCCTGTCGTCCGAACGATTCGGGCGGGTTCTACTCGTTCGAGTTCACACAAGATGGACATTACGGAATCTACAAATATACTGACTGGAATCCCGAACCGTTGGCCGAAGGTGTATTAGACCCCAACACGATCTCCACGACTACGCCTACGCACATCGAAGGCGTATGTGATGGCAGCACATTATCATTGATCTTGAACGGTCAGGCTTTGCTCCAAGTACAAGATTCGGATTACACCAAAGGCGGCTTGGGTCTGATCGTGACAACCGGAAACACCGGTCAACCCGGTGTGGATGTGCTGTTCAGTACGTTCCTTGCAAAGGGACCGAAATAAAATAACCTCATCGTACAGCCGAAAGGAGAGGCTCCATGCGCAGAAGAAGTTACGGTGGCTTTGGTATCAATCGTTGGGTGGTCAAGACCGAACATATTCTTGGCTTTGCCATCTTTCTGATTGTCTTCAGTTCATTGTTTCTTTTTCTAGGAGCTATGATCCAAGCCGGCTACGGCGCAACAGTCGTTGCCATGGCCAATGGTCTCCTGATCTTTTTGGGAGCCACACCCTGGTATATCTGGCTGATTGTTGACATCGTAGCTGTTGCCTTTTTGGCCTTGGCTGGCGGTCGCGGCGAGTAAAAAAACTGGTTCCCGAACATAGATCGGGAACCAGTTTCAGTAGAAGACCTCGCCGATTACGAATTAGCCTTTCTGGGGATTAACAATCTTCGGAAAAACGAAAAGAACAAGGGGATCATCCAGAATAACGAAAAGAACACGAATCCGATAAAGCCGAAAATCAAACCGCTTCCTTCGCTGCCAAACCAGCCGCGAGTCTCGACCGAAGTATATGGGTTGGCTGGATCATAATAAATCTGTTCCTGCTGATGCCCAATTGTTTTGGGATCCGGTTTCGTTTCGCAAATCTCTCCGGTATAAGAACGAGTTTGACCCTCTTTCGTAGTGAATTCATACACCGGACAGTAATCAGCTGTACCGTAGTTGGGGTCTGGAATCCAATCGGTCACTGTGGCTGTGGCTGGCTCATAGGTGGCGAAAATCGTTTTCTCGTGAAAGAAATTTAGCACACCGAACACAAGCGACACGATACTGAAAACAATGAAGAGAAAGTAATAAACTTTCATTCCAACCTCCATATTCTAAGGCAATGGTATTCAAACAAACAACAAATTGACAGCTTGGAAAATCTCGCCCCTACCAGAATATCATTTAATTACAGTTGACTTGCTCTCCGACTAAGCCCTTGCGCGAGCTCCCGCACATATTGCTTGGCTTCCGCCAGACTCGAGTGGTGAGTCTCCTGATAAATCTTAATGGCTGCCATCAGATCACTCTTCTTGATCTGTTCGATAATTCTTTCATCTTCGTTAGCAACAGCGCCACTACCGTCCGGGGCACTGAACTGTTTGCGAAAGAACGCAAATTCCTCTTCTAGTTTTGCCAGGCGGTCGCGCAGAATTTGAAAATCTTGATCGGTCACCATATCTGCTCCTATCCTGAGTCTATCGGTTTCGAGTGAGCATGGATATACTACACTAGTACCAGCCTGAACCCTCAACTTAACAGGAAATCGCAACATTAAGAATAAGGAGCACAACATGATTCCCACTCTTCTCTTTGGACGCACTGGTCATAACAGCACGCGCACTCTTTTTGGTGCAGCCGCGTTTTGGGATACACCGCAAAAGGATGTGGACGTTACAATGGACTTACTCTTGCAGCGCGGTGTCAATCACGTGGATACTGCAGCCAGCTACGGCCGATCACAGGAATTGCTTGGGGATTGGATTCACCGTCATGGTCGGCCGTTCTTCCTTGCAACCAAAACTGAGAAGCGCACCAAGCAAGAAGCTTATGACGAAATCCGCCACTCACTGGACCTGTTACACGTCTCCCAGGTGGACTTGATCCAACTCCACGCGTTGCACGAAGAGTCTGATTGGGTAACGGCCTTCGGTCCTGGCGGCGTGATCGAGGCCGTGACACAAGCCCGCGCTGAAGGGTTGGTCCGTTTCATCGGCGTGACAGGTCACGGCGTGCCCGTTCCGGAGTTCCATCTTCGCTCGCTGGCGCAATTCGACTTTGATTCTGTCCTACTGCCATACAACTATATGATGATGCAAAATCCGCGCTACGCTGAGGGCTTTAACAAAGTGCTGGACGTTTGCAGAGAACGCAGTATTGCCGTGCAGACCATCAAAGGTGTGACGCGCTCGCCATGGAATGACATGCAGCCTAATCGCACGACCTGGTATCGTCCGCTGGAAGAACAAGCCGATATCGATTTGGCCGTGCATTGGATCTTTGGAAATCCACAAGTCTTCCTCAACACCGCAGGCGATATCAATCTGTTACCACGCATTCTCGATGCGGCGGAGCGTTTTGCAGAGCGCCCATCTGATGAAGAGATGCAACAACTAATGAAGCACTTGGAAATGGCACCATTATTCACATGAGATTGAGACGACATACAACAAGCGATTTATTTGATCAGTAAACACAGCTTTTTACGTTTATGCAAACATTCTTTCGCAAACAAATCATGTTGCCGCAAGATCACGGCTCGTGGGTATTCCTGCTTAGCCCGTTGATCATTGGCTTGATTACTGGCCGAACTTTCTCATGGACATCTCTGGCACTCACCGTTGCCGCGCTGTTTTCTTTCCTTCTGCGCCAGCCAGTAACGATGGCAGTCAAAGCTTATTCGGGTCGTCGCCCGCGCACCGATTTACCAGCCGCGAGTCTTTGGATTGCAATCTATGGTTTGATTCTCCTTATCGCAGTAGGAAAATTGGTGATCGACGGCTTCGGATTCGTTTTATGGCTGGCCGCTCCAGGTCTTCCAATCTTTTCCTGGCATCTTTGGCTGGTCAGCCGACGCGAGGAACGCAGGCAAGCCGGAGTGGAGATTCTGGCCACAGGTGTGCTGGCCTTATCCGCGCCTGCCGCTCTGTGGATAGGAATTGGTCATTACGACTCGAATGGTTGGTGGTTATGGCTGCTCACTTGGTTGCAGAGCTCGGCAAGCATCGTCTACGCGTATCTGCGGCTTGAGCAACGGGAACAGGCTTCGGCCTGGTCACGCCGCGAGTCTTGGAAGAAAGGTCGCCGCGCGCTGATTTATACATCTTTTAATTTATTCTTTACACTAGTACTCAGTTGGATCGGTTGGCTGCCGCGTTTTGTCTTCCTTGCCTTCTTGATTCAATGGGTAGAAACGCTTTGGGGAATCACTCATCCTGCCGCGGGCTGGAAACCGGTCCGCATCGGCACGCGACAATTGATTGTCAGCTGTCTTTGGACAATTTTATTTATCGTATTTTGGAAAGTTTAAATCGAGCATTTCACCACAACATCCTAAAAATTTATATCAAATTTGGGTGTATCATAAAAGGCGATTTTTACTCATGGAGAGTTGAATGAAATTCCGCTTTTTGTATCCGGTTATCCTCATCGCGATTTTAATTGTCATGGCTTGTTCACCCCAAGCGCCCGCGAATGCCACGCCGACGGTGAATGCAATCGGCACGATTGCTGCGCAAATGGCATCGGTGATGTTGACACAAACTGTTGCAGCATATTCCCCTACGCCTACTGCAACGATCATTCCAACCGCCACAGACACTCCATTACCGACCAAAGACGAAACCAAGAAGATTATCACCGTAGTGAAACAGGGCGCAGGGTGTTATCACGGACCCGGGACTCAGTATGCACTTACCACTCATATCAATGCGCCAAAACCCGTGGAATTGTTAGGCATTGGAAGCGTGAGCGGCTGGTACGTGATCAGCAGCCCTTATTTCTACACACCCTGTTGGGTCGCCGCTTCAGATGTCAAGGTAGATACGGATGTGGATTTGACTCGCTTCCCAGTAATGACACCGGGCCATTAATCTATATATCTCAATCGATTGCAACGCGTTTTCAAATAACAACAATCTTTTATTGGCAGGAGCTATATCAATGAAAAACTTTACCAAACCATCGGAATCTGAACTTCGTATGAAACTATCTGCTCTGCAATTTGAAGTGACTCAACACGAGGGTACGGAACCGCCCTTCAGCAACGCGTATTGGAACAACAAGCGCGCCGGCATTTACGTGGATGTGGTTTCCGGCGAGCCGCTGTTCAGCTCATTGGATAAATATGACTCAGGCACCGGCTGGCCGAGTTTTACAAAGCCAATAGAGCCAGATAACATCGTTACACATACTGACTTTAAACTCTTCCTGCCGCGCACCGAGGCGCGCTCAAAGCAAGCCAACTCACATTTGGGTCATATATTTGACGATGGCCCCGCACCGACTGGCTTACGTTATTGCATGAATTCCGCGGCAATGCGTTTTATTCCGGCGGAAGAGTTGGAGCAGGAAGGTTACGGTCAATACAGTTCTCTATTTCATCAACAAGACCCTCATAATTCCAAAGAGACACATACATAAAAAGAGAGTACCAACTCTAATTTCGTAGGAGAATCGCAACATGGAAATCACCCCGAAGGTACATCTTGTGCCCGATATCATTGCCAACCCATACCTCATTATCGATGCAGATGGCCTGACTTTGATCGACGCTGGCTTACCGGGCAGTCATAAAAGAATTCTCAGTTATATTGCCGGTCTCGGGCTGATTCCAAAAGATTTGAAGCGCATCATTCTAACCCACTCGGATATCGACCATATCGGTGCACTGGCCGCGCTCTGCAAAGCCAGTGGGGCGCGTACGTACGCCAGTGCAATAGAAGCCAAAGCCATCGCACAAGGACGGCCTTCACGCCGCATTCAACCCACGCAATTTGGCCGCAGATTGATGATGTCCGTTTTGGGGACTCTCTTCAAAGCCAAGCCTGTACAAGTGGACGAGATTCTGACGGAAGGCCAAACGTTGCCCGTTCTGGGCGGATTGAAAGTATTGGAAACGCCCGGTCACACGCCCGGGCACATTTCGCTGTGGGCGCCATCCGCAGGCGTTTTATTCGTGGGCGATTCCATCGTCTCGCGCGAACAAGGGCTGGTCGTGTCTGTTCCGGCCAATACATGGAATCAAGATAAGGCTGCCGAGTCGGCGCGCAAACAAGCCGAGTTGAAGCCGAATATCGTTTGTTCAGGACACGGGCCAGTCGTCGAGAATGCCGCGGATAAAATGCCTGTCGCGTAGCTCCAGTCCAAATCCATCCGACAAGAAACCATGACCACTCGACTCCTGCTCGTCCGTCACGGCGCAACTCAACTCTCTGCGGAAGATCGTTTCTCTGGCGCCGGAGATATTATGCTTTCCGAGGAAGGGCGTCATCAGGCGAAACATTTGGCGCGACGGTTGGCGAATGAAAATCTCGCGGCGATCTATTGCAGTTCGTTTGAACGCACCGTAGAGACTGCACATATTTTGGCCGAGCCGCATCAGCTTGAGCCCATCCTTTCTGAGAGTTTACGCGAGATCAGTCACGGTCATTGGGAAGGCTTAACTCGCCGTGAGGTGGAAGAGCGTTTCGCAGAAGAATATACGGCTTGGGAATCCGATCCATTTACGTTCGCGCCGAAGGATGGCGAATCGGGCTTGAGCGTGTTGGCGCGCGCTTTACCGGTGGTGCGCGAGATCGTGGAACGTCACAAAGACAAGAACATTCTGATCGTCTCGCACAAAGCGACCTTGCGCCTGTTGATCAGCAGTTTGCTCGGATTCGATGAGCGCGGCTATCGCGACCGCCTCGACCAAGCCCCGGCCTGCCTCAACATCCTGGACTTTAAAGATTCCGTTCGGGCGCGCTTGATGTTGTTCAATGACATCTCACATTACGCCAATCATCCGGGCCGCCCTGACGCACATCTCTCGAAATGGTGGGACGCCAACAACGGGACAAAAGAATAACTTCTAACGAATCACATAACCGATCAACCAATAGAGTCCGGCCGCGACCAAAGCCGCGCTGGGAATCGTCACAAGCCAAGCGATCATAATTTCGCTGGCCATATTCCAACGCACCTTGCCGAATCGTTCCGCCGATCCCACGCCGATGATCGCGGAACTGACCACTTGCGTAGTGCTGACCGGCCAACCAATCCACGAAGCGCCGAGCAACACCAAGGTTGAAGAAACTTGCGAGGAAAAACTGTGAACTGGTCGGATCTTGTAAAAGCGTCTGCCCAAGGCGCGGATCAATCGCCAGCCGCCTAATGAGGCCCCTAATGCCAACGATGCAGCGCTCAACGTCACGACCCAGGTTGGTACAGCAAAAACAGGCAAAGTCCCACCGATCACCAGACTCAGGCCAATCAGCCCCATTGCTTTCTGCGCGTCGTTCGAACTGTGACTCATAATCAAGATTAATGCAGTCAACACCTGGCTGTTCTTGAAAAACCCATTGATGTTCGGTGAAGCACTTTGCGCAAAGAACAACACGACGCGCATAAAAATGAATCCCAAACCGAAACCGATTAATGGCGCGGCGAAGAGCGCCACCAACACTTTGATGAGTCCTTGCATAAGCAAAGCTTTTGCGCCCGCGCCGAGCAACGTCGCGCCGAGCAAGCCGCCCGCCAATCCATGTGAAGAACTGCTCGGCAATCCCAAAGTTAAATTCAATAGGTTCCAGAAAATCGCGCCGCCGATTCCCGCCATCAAAATGTGCATTGTGATCGCGTCGGCGCGCACCAATTCCGCACCGATGGTATGCGCTACAGCCACGCCAAACAGAAACGGACCGAGAAATTCCGCGACAGCCGCGATAGCCAGCGCCGTCACAGGGCGAAACGCCCGCGACGAAATCATCGTCG
>DATKNJ010000272.1:0-6953 GCA_035541395.1 Anaerolineales bacterium | reverse complement strand
TTCCTCAATCATCTCTTGTTCACGCGCCGACCAATTCGGGCTGGTATCTTTGCGGGTCAGGTTCATGAATCCAATTTCCTGTCCGCGCAGTTTGATTGGGATTCTCAATACCTTACCTTGAGTCTGCTGCTGCGCCGGATTTGAAAGTGGACGGATTCCAAGCGGCGTATATTGATAGCCGGGCATTCTTTCTTTTAGATAATTTTCCCAGGCTTCCGTTGTTTGATATGAGGTAAGCGCTTCAAACTGACTGATAATTGCTTCCGTTTCACTGAGCAATCGAGCGTTTTCGATCGCGATAGCCAACTGGTCAGCAACGGTTTGCAGAACTTCGATATCGTCTCGCGTAAAGGCTTGCGGCCTTTCAGATTGGGCATCCAGCACGCCAATAGTCTTTTCGCGGGCAATCAGCGGGAGCGCCATCTCGGAGTGAGTGAGCGGGAGATATGGATTGTTAAAGAAAACGGCATCAGCTCCAACGTCCAGCGCGATGCGGGGACGACCGCGGTCTGCAACGTATCCAACGATTCCCTGGACTCCGACCTCGAGGCGGTGCCCAGCTTGAAGCATTCTTCGTCCGCCTTCTGAAGAAGCGGCTTGAAGTACCGCGTATTGTTGTTTGTCATCGAGCAGGAAAACGCCCACATGATAAAAGTTGAACTGGTCAGCAACCATGACCGAGATGTTGGTGAGAAGAGTTTGCAGGTCTCGAATTTCAGCAATCTGCCGGGCGACTTTCGACGCGGCTTGAAGTTGTGAGGTCTTTTTAAGAGCTTCGCTCGCGCGCAGTTCCATATTTTTCTCGAGCGCGTCACGTTCCGCTTCCAGCGCGTTCAGGCTTTGTAAATTGCGTTGCTGCGCCTTTTCAAACTCTCTTTGGAATAATGTGAGCCCTGTAATCATGATGGCATCCAGCATGATGATTGTGCCAATGCCGCTAAGCCACAAGACCGAGTCCCCGCCCGGAATCACTTTAGTGGTCAACTGGTACATCCCTGTCAGCACCAAACCCGCAACAATTCCAGTGGTGACTAGTGAGATAATGCCCGCGTTGATGGCCGCGCGTGGCGAAATAAGAAGCCCTGTTATAACAACAAGTGCTACAAAGAAGACGCGCGAATCTCCCCAGATACCAGTATCGAGCAGGCCGCTTAAGCCGAGAATATAAAATAAAGCGATGAATGTTCCAGCTCGAAATCTATAAGGGATTTGCGGAACAAAAGCCACGATCAACAACGCAATGTAACTGATAAAGTATACAACGAAGAAAGTTGGATCTGTATTGGTGAATAAAGCCGGAAGCAAACCGAAGAGGCCGAAGACAACTGTGCCGCGCAGAACTATGCGGAGAAAATTCTCGCGCCATTCTTGAAAGGAAAATGCTACTGCGGCATTTGATTCGGCCGGCGTCGGGGTCGTCATTTCGGCTGCTCTACCTTTAACTCAATGGTTACTTCGTCTGTGTCCAATGCGCGTCCCAGTTCTTTGATTGCCGTCTGTAGAATCCCATCTACTGTATTGGATGACCAGATTTTTCCCGTGATTTCCGAGACCAGGTGCTCGCGTCGCGCGGTTGACTGACTCTCTTCCACAAGACGAGCATTTTCGAGCGCCAGCGCTGCTTGCGTCGCGACCGCTTCGATCATGCTTTTTTCTTCAGGCGTCCATTCGTCATCACCTGACAAACTGATCTCGCCGATCATCTGGTCGCGTAGGGTGAGCGGAACGTCCAGCTTGGAAGGTTCTTCGGAGGAATCCAATTCGCCGATGGTGTAACCAAGTTCGGTCTTATCTGAAATGGCCTTCCAGGAATTGACCAGGTACTGTTGTTGAATGGCGCGCATTTCCTGCAAGCTTTGTAAAGACTCTTGGAAGAGGCGTGCGTTTTCCAACGCAATCGCAACTTGATTTGCCATCGTCTGAAGTGTTTCAACATCATCTGGGCCAAACGCTCCTTCGTGTGTGGATTGAGCGTCCAGCGCACCGAGGACTCGGTCGCCAGAGATCAATGGCAGTGCAATCTCTGAACGAGTATAGGGCAACAGTGGATTGTCAAAACGGACAGGTTCTTCGCTGGTGCTCATGGCTACGCGCGGCTGTCTAGTGCTGATCGCGGAGCCCACCATACTTTTTCCGCCAATTTCCAACCGATGCTTGTTCTGAATTAAAACGCGCCCCGCATCGCCAGTTGCAGCTCGCAGGTTGGCCCATTTTTCGGTTGGATCCAATAAGAAAAGAGCCACATAGTAATAACCAAATTCTTCCGAAATCACATTGACCACTTGTTCAATCAAACGATCAACATCGAGGATGGCGCTGACTGCGCGGCTAACACCAACGGTCGCTTTCAAACGGGCTGTACGTTCCCGAACTTGACTCTCGAGTGTTTCGTGCAGAGTGTGCAAATTTTCCGTCATGCGGTTGAAGTAAATGGCGAGCTCACCAATTTCATCCGATGCTATGACATCTGTGCGACGACTGAGCTCTCCTCGTTCTACCGCATAAAGCGCTTGGGCGATTTGTTCAACCGGTCCGAGCACAGAGCGAGTCAACAGCCAGACGAAGATCAAGCCATATATAATGGCGACCAAGATCGCGAGTCCGGCCTGGATTTGGAAGCTGCGCAGCACTTGAGCGGCATTACCTTTGTTCTGATTAGCCAAGGCTGTATGGTGGTAACCGATGGGGGCGAGTAACAATGTGATGACCGCGATGAGCACCATTGCGATGGCCAAGAAGCGAATCCATAAGCGAAACCCAGTTACGCCCAAACGTTGCGCTTCAAAGGTCTTTGGCAACAAGATTTTTCGGGCCGGGTACATGAACTGATCGAGCAACAACGTGGATAAAAGTCCGCTTGCAAGCGTTACGACCAGCGAGCCTTCGAAAGTATAGATTGTTTGGTCAAACGTGGCATGAATAATGAAATACAGTTGATATAGAATGGGCACAACCTCGCCCACAATTGCTACTAGCAAAGTTGCCACTGCGAAACGGAGAGGCAAAGAATTAACTTGCTTCCACGCTTGCAATTCCTTTTCAGGATTTGACATCGGAGTCTTATTGCGCGACCAGTAATCTAATAATTCGTTGGCTTCGCGATGCGAGAAATATGCCCAGGCAATCATGAGCGCATCGCCGATCAATACCAGATCTATTGATAATCGGCTGACTTGCGCAAATTGTGCAGTGCTCAACTGAGCATTATTTTGTATAAAGTAAGTTGCCAGTGCAGTGCTGATAAAGGCGATTAACTGCACTGCTGCGACAATCACAGCGATATACCATCCGCCAGTTCTCTTTAAAATGATTTGGAGGAAAGCTTGAAGGTTAAATTTCATAGCTACTGCTCGTCAGCCTCATGGCCATTGTGTTCTGTGCCTTTCGCTTCCGTAGCGGGCTCGATTTTTATCTGTGTACGGCGAGCGCGAACTGCTTTGGTCAACTCGCTGGCAGTTGTTGCCAGAATAGTTTGAATATCAGTAGAACGGCGAATCTTGCTTGTTACTTCGTAGAGCAATCTTTCGCGTTCGGCCTGTGTGCGGATTTGTTCCAACAGGCGGGCGTTGGCGATCACGGCTGCCAGGCTGCCTCCCAGTGTTCCCAACATCTCCTCGTCGTTGTCAGTATATGCACCGGGCTGTTCGCTTTCAACGTTTAACACGCCGAGCAATTCATTGCGATATATCAACGGGACGGCTAATTCAGAGGCTGTATTGGCGCTGATTTGAATGTAACGCGGCTCCTCGCTGACATCATCCACGCGCAGAGGACGACGGTGCGCGGCGACCCAACCAGTGACTCCGCTTCCCACCTCGACCCGAATCTGGTTCGCCTCTTCTGAATAACCCACCGATGCTTTGAGTTGCAGCTCTTTTCGATCTCGGTCTAGAAGCAAAATCGAAACGCGGTCGCCGCCAAGCGTAACCTGCAGTCCGTTGACCGCGCTGGAGAGCGCTTCTTCCAATGTAGTACCGGAGGCGGCAGTCGTTGTGATGTGATGTAGTAGGCGGTGCTGTGATAAGTGTTCTTGTGTTTCGGAGAAGAGTTCGCTATTGACCACGGCAATTGCTAATTGATCGGCCAGGATTTGCAGGGTGCGGAGGTTGTCGTCATTGAAGGCGTAAGCCCGTGTGCTTTGAACATCAAGCACGCCGAGAATACGTTCACCCACTTTTAATGGCGTGGCGGCTTCCGCCCTCGTGTCTGGAAGCAGGGGATTGGCGTAATACGTTGGGTCTTTCTCTGTATCGTTAATCACCAGAGCTTCACCGCGCCCGGCTGCATATCCCACAATGGATTTGGAGCCGACCCCCAGCTTATGGTTCTGGCGTTTCATTTGAGCGCCTGCTTCGCCAGTTGCTTCGCGGATGACTGCGAACTCGCGAGGCAAGTCGAGCAGGAACACAGCTGCATGATAAAAGTTGAAGCGTTCGCGAATGAGGTTAACTGCTTTCGCGAGCAGTTCATCCAAGTTCAGGGAACTGCTGATATCGCGCGCGATTTCAGCCGCTGTTTCCAGTTGAACAGCGCGCAAGCGGCTATCTTCCAGCAGACGAATGTTATCAATAGCTCCAGCCACTTGCATCGCCATGGCTGATAGGAACTTCAGATTGTTTTCTGTGAATACAAACTCGCGATCAAGGTCCTGAAGAATCAATGCTCCAATTACTTTGTTGTTCAAGATCATGGGCGCGCCCATCCAGGATTTTGCCGGTCGGCCAGTGGTCCTGGCGCCCATCGCTGAGGCGCGTTGTTCCACATCCTGTACGAGCATAACGGGCTGCATGGAGTGAATCAGAATTGATATGAGTCCTTCGCCAAGGGGCAGGGGAGAAATTGAAATCGCTTTTCCATCTTCGTACGTGTAGGGTTGTTGAATCGTATCCGTCTTTTCGTCATAGAGCGCAACCGAGAAGTTGAAATCTCCAATAATGCTGCGGATTTGTTCGTGGAGTGTAGCATACAGTGTAGACGTATCACTCGCGCTTGATACGATTTGTCCGACAGTCGTCAAAGCGTTTAATTCGCGCAATCGTTCGTCAGTTGCTTCCGCTACAGCCACTTTCTCGAGGGTGATGGCCGTTAAATCTGCCATGTTGAGGTAAGGTTGTAAAACGGTACGATTAAGTGGTTCACTAATAGAGCCGATCATAAGTAGGAGACTGATTTCGTTGTCGCGCATGATCGGTAAATACGCGACATATCGGCAGCCCAACACGGTCGGGACGCGCATCAGTTCCAGGGGCGCGGAGGCAGTTTTGAGGTCGAAGATGGATTCGCCTGCCAACCCACGAGCTACTTCGGCGGGCAGCAGGTTGATGGTCCGCGGAAGTGTGGCAGTCCCCATTTTATTTTGCGGATCGTTAACAGAGATCAGGTCAAATTGGTTGCCGCGGGCGCGAAAGACTGCTGAAATGTAAGGAGCATCTTTAAGAGCGTTGTTCACAACGGTGAGGACTTCTGGCATTGTCTTTGCTTGTGCAATGAGTCGGCTGGAACGATAGAGCCGTTCCAATTCCTGAAAGTTGATTTGTGTTGATTCGACCAGGCTCGAGTTGTTAATGGCAGCCGCAATTTGGTTTGCCAGAGTCTGTAATACGATGATAGTTTCTCCATCAAACGCATTGGGTTCTGCACTTTGCACATCCAACACACCGAAGATCAAATCGCCTGATGAAATTGGAATCCCCGCCTCTGCGCGCGTGTTTGCCAACAGATTATGTTTTAGGTGAATGGGATCTTCTACCACATCGGATGCGACGCGTGGTTGATTGTTTTCTGAGGCCCAGCCAATGATGGATTTTGAACCCACCTCAAGGCTGTAGTTGCTCTCCAAAAATTCTTTTGCTGCAGGGCCATATGCTGAACGAACCACTGCGTATTTCCCGGAACGATCAAGCATATAGATTGCAGCATGATAAAAACCAAACCGTTCCACAATTAAACGCGTGGTTCGGTTCATAAGTTCATTCAAATTGGACGAAGCGCTAATGCCTTGCGCCACTTCAGCTGCGGTACGGATTTGGCGCGTGCGCTCATCCACTTTTTGTTCCAGTGAACGATATAAGGTGCCAAGCTCATCTGCCATTTGATTAAATGAATATGCCAGGAGCCCGATCTCATCATTACTATTGACTGGCGCACGCGCGCCAAGATTTCCTTCCGCAAAATGCCGAGTAATTTCCGCCAGTCCGCGGATGGGGTTGATAAAGCGGTTGATGCCTGCACTGATCGCTAAGGCCATGCCAAGAAGTGCAACCAACACGATCAAAATCGTGAAAGGCACCAAGCTGTTAATTTCGCCCAGAATTGTGGTTGTATGTATTTGAAGCACAATGCCGGCATCCATGCCGGGCAACCATTTTGCTTGTGCTATTACATCGCGTCCATCAACTAAAGGAAATTCAAGCGCCACTGGAGGTGACTCGCTCTTCTGTGTCATCAGTTTTCCGAAGGCATTATCCAGTTGCTGTTTTTGCTGGGGTGATGTTTGCGCTTGCATCAGTTCTTCGGTATAAGGATCGCTGCCAACCAGGATGCCGCTCGAACTAACAAAATAGGCATCGGTCGATGGACTTAAATCAATCAAGGGTTGCAGATATTCCCTTAAATTCTGTTCCTCTGTAATCCCAAGTAAAGTTCCTACTACTTCACCGGATGTTACATGATAAGGTTGAATGGTGATGGCGACTAATTCATTGGGGTAGAGCGGGGGAAGATTGAAATAGGTGATTGTAGTAGCTTGCTGTTTTTCCAGGTCTATCCCCAATTCTGTGTTCTTTAAATCAACGCCTTCCCAGCTTTGGTTACTGGCAACTTGAATGACGCCGTCGCTGCGGACCAAAAGGAATTGATTAAAAAGCGGTTTCCCCTCTCCGGCGTTCAATGATAGAAAATCATTTAATACTTTTGCCCTGCTTACGTCAAAGGTAATGCTTTTAGGGTCTGCA
>DATKNJ010000271.1:0-11471 GCA_035541395.1 Anaerolineales bacterium | reverse complement strand
CTGGGCCCGGTCATCGGTAATGTCTTCAGCAAGATCAATAATAGCCTTTCAACTGTCTAATTGTAAGGTCAATTCTGTCTATAAAGTGCTTGTGCCTAATTAGTGCAGGCACTTTGTATTTGTTATGTTAGTGATATTCTTGGAAATCTGAGGACAGTTATAATATTTTGTAACGTTTTAGTAACGTTGTTGGATCCACTTTTTCAAGAAAGGAGATAAAAAGCCATGTTATTTGCCCCTAAAGAAAAGGGCCAAGGTTTAGTGGAATATGCATTGATCCTTGTTTTGGTTGCCATCGTTGTTATCGCAGCGCTCATGATCTTGGGCCCGATCATCGGCAACGTCTTCAGCAAGATCAATGCCAGCCTCTCTACCCTTTAGCCGCGCCTAGGTACCCGATCAAGATTTTATGAGAGCAAGCTCAGACTTTGCTTACAATTTTGAAAAGGTAGACAAAAGAGAATATTTGCTCCCAGAACATATCGCATTATAATTAGAGCAACTCTGATGAGAAAATTGGAGCATCCAAAGATAGAGAGGAGGTGAGAGCCGTGTTATTTGCCCCTAAAGAGAAAGGCCAAGGTTTGGTCGAGTATGCTTTGATCCTTGTTTTGGTTGCCATCGTTGTTATCGCAGCGCTCATGATCCTAGGCCCGATCATTGGTAACGTGTTCAGCAAGATCAATGCCAGCCTATCGTCTGTCTAAATTTCAAAACAAATCAAAAACAGGACTCTGCCTTTAGGCAGAGTCCTACTTTTTTACCAGCATGAATTCACTGTTTTCCTGTATAATTCAATTGAAATGAGCCCTTTGCAGAAGGTGGCAAAGAGAGGAGAACTCACATGCGTCGCGGACGAATATTGATTTTTGTGCTTTTGATTGTGGTGGTTGGCCTAATTTTAGGTGTAGTTGTCTTACAACAGATTTTACAATCCAGGCAGCCCCAACAGCCTGCCTCTGTTGAAGTTTATGTGGCTGGGCAGAATATTCCACAAGGTGGTGATATCACCGAAGCAGTCCTTTCAACGATCAAGCTTCCACCGGAAGATGTGGTTGATGTCATGTTTACGAGAGATAAGCTGGCCCAGTTGGTGACTAATAAGGTGGCGCGCTTCCCGTTGGATCAGGGAGTTGTGATTACCCAATCGATGATTGTAGATAAATCTGTGGCAGTTTCCATTGCAGGGCCGCAGTGGGCTGCCCTTGTCCCACCTGGTATGACCGCTATAACCATTCCGGCCAGCCGAATCTCTTTAGCTGGCTATGGAATTGCAGACGGCGCGCATGTGAATGTGAATGGATGTTTCCTTTTTGTGGATGTTGATCCCGCTTTCCAATCCAAGTTACCTGATAACGTTGGGAGCCTTTCGGGTACAGGAGTGGTATCGGATAAGCTTCCAGTTCTTTCCCTAAGTTCAGGAACTGCCGGCGGCCCACAAGGGCGTCTGGAGCTTGATCCGTCTCTCCAACAGCCTTATTACTTGGTGCCATCCGAAGAACAACGCCCTCGCCCGGTTTGCCAATTGCTCCTCCAGGATGTGGTCGTGTTGAAAACCGGTGATTTCACCTCTGTGGCTACTTCTGCCAATCAGCAAGCTGGTGGTCAGCAACAGCAAAATCAGAATACTGCTGCCCAAGCTCCTGATATTGTGACTCTGATTGTTTCGCCTCAAGATTCGATTACTCTGTCGTATTTGATTTACACCAACGCGAAGATTGAGTTGGCACTTCGCAATCCCAATGACCAGTCGCGACAGGCAACAGAAGCTGCTACGCTTCAATTTTTGTTGAGTCAATATAATATACCAGTGCCGGCGAAGCTTCCTTATGCCAGCGAGCCTCGTTTGGATTCTTTGGTAGAGCCGGCTAGTACGCCTGCGCCAACTGGTCAATAATGTTGAATCAATCCTGAATAGAGGTTTTTTATGGCCGCGGATAAAGTCCGGGTTTTAATTGTAGATGATATTGCAGAAACCCGTGAGAATGTAAGAAAGTTATTGCAATTCGAAGCCGATGTTGAGGTGGTGGGTGCGGCGCGCTCCGGCAAAGAAGGAATCCAACTCTCTCAGGAACTTGACCCTGACGTAGTCTTAATGGATATCAATATGCCGGATATTGATGGAATCGCAGCAACGGAAACGATTCGTCGTCGTTCCCCTCATGTTCAGGTTGTAATTCTCTCGGTGCAGGGAGATCAAAATTACATGCGCCGGGCGATGTTAGCTGGCGCTCGAGACTTTCTTACAAAACCTCCAACAGGCGACGAGTTAATTTCTGCAATTCGCCGCGCCGGAGAAATGGCCCGAATTGAACGTGCAAAAGGCGCTCCGGGACGCAGTGGCCCCGCGGGATTGAGTGGCGTAGCAACGCCGGTCGCAACATTGCCCGGTCTGCTCCAAGGAAAGATAATTTCGGTTTACAGCCCAAAGGGTGGGGTCGGCACAACGACGCTGGCTGTTAACCTGGCGATAGCTCTTCATAATGAGGACACTCGCGTTGTTTTAGTGGATGGTAACCTTCAGTTCGGAGATGTTGCGATTTTTGTCAATGAACAAGGCAAAAACACAATCGTCGAGATCGCTCCGCGCATTGATGAATTGGACGCCGAAGTTGTCGAAGATATCATGATTAAGCACGAGTCTTCCGGTATCCATATCTTGGCTGCGCCTCAACGACCTGAGCATGCCGAAAAAGTGACTTCTGAGCAATTTGCCAGAATATTGAATCTCCTGAAGCAGTTATATGCGTATGTGGTTATCGATACGCCATCTTCTTTAATCGATATTACGTTGACTGCAATTGATAATAGTGATGTAATCGTGTTGGTTACCACTCAAGAAATTCCTGCAATCAAGAATACGAGTTTGTGCCTTGACCTTTTTCAAACAATGGGTGTGCCTCGCGATCGTTTGGTGTTGACCATGAATCGGTTTGATAAGCGAATCGCAATTACCCCCGAGCGAGTTGGTAAAAACCTGAAGCAGGAAGTGGCTGCCGTAATCCCTTTGGATGAAAAAATTGTGATTAATGCCGTTAATCGCGGTATTCCTTTTATGGTAGATAATAAGACTCAGCTGGTCGGGCGCGGAATATATTCGCTTGCCGAATCTGTGCGAAGCCGGCTGGCTGCTCTGGATACAGAACAAGAAGGATTGAACGCAGGAAAGCGTTAAGGAGTAAAGGATGTCTTTGCTTAAACGTATCGAACAAGGACAGGGACAAAATAACAGTACACCTCAACAGGGTAGCGGAGGTGGACAACAGTCCGGCTCCGGCGGCGATAATTCGCGTCTTTCTTCCTTGCAAGCCCGTCGTGTGAGTGCGCCGATCACATCTCCTCAGGCGGGTTCGTACTTCGACTTAAAAACAAGAGTTCAGAATAAGCTTCTTGGTGAACTCGATCCTTCGATGGATATTACGAAGACCGACGATGTGCGAAGGACGATTCAGGATTTGTTCGAGCAGATCTTAACGGAAGAGAATATCGTTCTTTCTCGACCCGAACGCGCGCGCCTCTTCGAGCAGATCACAGCCGAAATTCTTGGCTTCGGTCCATTGCAGCCTTTGTTGGATGATGAGACCATCACAGAAATCATGGTTAACGGGGCGAAGAATATTTATATTGAGCGTAAAGGTAAGATTCATCGTGTACCGGTAACCTTTGAAAACAATGAGCATGTTCTTCGCATCATTGACCGTATCGTGGCGCCGTTAGGACGCCGCATTGATGAAGCCAGCCCCTATGTGGATGCCCGTCTCCCGGATGGGTCACGCGTGAACGCGGTAATTCCTCCCATTTCCCTGGTTGGGCCGGTGCTAACCATCCGTAAATTTGCCCGCAACCCAATCACACTCGAGCAGTTGATTCAATTTGGCTCGATCAGCCCAGAGTCCCTGCAGTTTCTTAAAGCATGCGTTGAATCTCGTTTAAACATCGTGATTTCTGGCGGTACGGGTTCTGGTAAGACGACCCTTCTGAATATTCTTTCCAGCTTTATCCCTGCAGATGAACGCATCTTGACCATTGAAAATGCGGCGGAGTTGCAATTGCGTCAGGAACATGTTGTGACATTAGAGTCGAGACCGCCGAACATTGAAGGACGCGGCGAAATCACCATTCGCCATCTTGTGATCAACTCTTTGCGCATGCGCCCGGACCGAATTATCGTAGGCGAAATCCGTGATGAAGCTGCATTGGACATGTTGCAAGCGATGAACACGGGCCATGATGGTTCCATGACAACGCTGCACTCGAATGGTCCTCGCGATACTTTATCTCGTCTCGAGACGATGACTCTTATGGCAGGCATGGAACTTCCCTCACGCGCCATCCGTGAACAGATCTCATCAGCTATCGATCTGGTTGTTCACCAAGAGCGCATGCGTGACGGTACGCGTAAAGTAGTCAATATTACCGAAGTGAGCGGCATGGAAGGTGAAGTCATTACCATGACCGACCTATTCGTATTCGAGCAGACCGGTGTGGATAACGGTCAAATTGTCGGGCGCTTGCGTCCCACTGGCTTGCGGCCTAAATTTATGGATAAAATAGAAGCATCAGGCATTCACCTGCCGCCCTCCATTTTTGGCATAGGAGAACGGCGGCGTTACTAGAGTAAAAGTATGATTGGAATAGTAATCGGCGGCGGCATCTTTTTGATCATCATCCTGCTGATTGGGTTGGTTGTATCCATCTCCAGTGAGCGGGCGATGCTTGATCAGCGTTTGGGACAATATTTGGGAGATGATAAGTCCAAGGCGGGGGCGGATGCGGGTGGCGTGGCTGTAGGCGGGCAATCTGTTCTAACGGATTGGGTCTCGAAGCGAGTTGAGCGAACCTCATTTGGTGATGGCATTCAACGCCAATTGGCCCGCGCTGACATCAAGCTTAGGGTTGCGGAATACATTGCGCTGATCGTTATCTCTACAATTGTTGCCGGCGCGGTTGCCTATCTGTTGGGCAGTCGTCTGCCTATTTCGTTTTTGATCGGCGCAGTGATTGGCTTCTTTGCTCCCCGCTTTTATGTCAACGGGCAGCAAAAGCGGCGTTTAACGCGCTTTAACGATCAACTTTCCGATATGTTGAACTTGATGGTAAACGGTTTGCGCGCTGGTTACTCCACAATGCAGGCCATGGAGGCGGTTAGTAAAGAAATGCCCACGCCGATTTGCGATGAATTTCGGCGCGTGGTGCAGGAAATGCAAATTGGTATTCCAATGGAAGTGGCGTTGGAAAATTTGTTGCGGCGCATTCCAAGCGACGATCTCGATTTTGTGGTCACTGCCATTAACGTGCAGCGCGAGGTTGGTGGAAACCTTTCTGAAATATTGGACACGATCTCCTTTACGATTCGCGAACGCGTTCGTATCAAAGGCGAAATCCGTACATTGACGGCGCAAGTGCGGACCTCAGGTTCGGTTCTCTCGTTGATCCCGGTTTTTCTCACGCTTGTGTTGTGGTTTCTTAACCCGAACTATTTGATGTCGCTCCAGGATGGCGGACCTTATTGTGTAGTTGGCGTGGCTGTTGCTGTGATCTTTCTGATCACCACAGGTTATTTAATCATGATGAAGATTGCAGACATCGAGGTGTAATATGAATATACTCCTCTGGACCTTGGTAGCTATCATTATTGTTGGCGGTGCGGTGACTCTTGGGTTGGTAGGCGCCCGTTATGCGAGGAACTCACACGAAGAGAATGATCCATTGCTTGCCCGCTTAGCAGAAGCAAGTGAACGCGGCGAGGTAACGTCTCTCGAAGACTTGGAGCTTTCGCAGCCATTTCGGGAGCGCGTCCTTCTTCCATTTATGAAGTCAATCGGAGAACTTTCGACGCGCTTTACACCTCAAAAAGTTCTTCAAGATACCAGTCGTAAACTTGAGTTGGCAGGGAATCCCGGCCATATCGATGCTGCCACCTTCCTTTCGTCCCGCTTTGTGATCTCTGCTGTATTTGCCGGCCTGCTTCTCATGATCGGGTTGTTCAGCCCAAATCCATGGCCGTGGGGACGCGTGATATTGGTTGTTCTAGTGTTTGGTGTGCTTGGATTCTTTTTTCCGCAGTTATGGCTTCAGAGTACGATCAACCGTCGCCAAAACGGAATTCGCAAAGCAATGCCTGATGCGCTGGACTTATTGACCATCTGTGTGGAAGCTGGCTTGGGTTTCGATGCCGCCATGTCAAAGGTAAGCGAAAAATGGGAGAACGAACTCTCTTTTGCGTTTTTGCGCACTATTCGTGAGATACAGCTTGGCAAGACGCGTCGCGAAGCTTTGCGTGATATGTCCGATCGTATTGGCCTTCCCGAAATGACCAGTTTTATCGCGGCGGTGATTCAAAGTGAAATCCTCGGTGTGAGTCTGGCCAAGGTCTTGCGAATTCAATCTGACCAAATGCGCGTGCGCCGCCGCCAGCGCGCTGAAGAGGAAGCGCACAAAGCCCCAATCAAAATGATCATTCCAATGGCTTTATTAACTTTTCCGTCCATTATGATCATCCTTCTGGCACCAGCCGGCATCCAAATTTCTCGGTCGCTCGGCGCGTTTATTCATTAATAAGATTGGAAGGGGGCTGTTTTTGCAACCCCCTGTTTATGAGGTGTTGTGACTGATTACGCGTGGATGTACCCATTCTATCGTTTAACATGGACTGCCTTGGATTGGGTCTTTCCGCCTATGTGTGGGGGATGTGGAGAAGCAGGCTCGCGTTGGTGTAAAGAATGTCAGCAGCGTGTTCCCTTATTGACGGGTAAAGTTTGTGAAGCTTGCGGACTGCCTTCGGAAGAATCGCCTCTTTGCCGGACCTGTAAACTGGATCGCCCATCTTATCATTCTCTGCGCTCTTGGGCTGTTTTCGACGATCCCGTTCAACAAGCATTGCACCGATTGAAGTATCGTCGCGATGTGGGCCTTGGCGACGCGTTGGCTGCACAAATGAAGAGATTTCTCGCAGGCTTGTATTGGCCTATTGATTTAGTTGTGCCGATTCCGCTTGGGCAGTCCCGCCGAAGGGAACGCGGCTACAACCAGGTTTCATTGATTGCTCTTCCGCTTGCAATGTCTCTGAATTTGGCCTATGTTCCGAAAGCCTTATATCGTTGGCGTGAGACGCGTTCGCAAGTGGGATTAAGCAGGGAACAACGTCGTAAGAATATACAAGGCGCGTTCCGCGCGGACGAAAGGAAAGTGCGCGGCCGAACCGTCTTGTTAATGGATGATGTCGCTACAACGGGATCAACTTTATCGTCCGGGGCGGAGGCGTTGTTTTCAGCAGGTGCTCGTCAAGTGTACGCGTTGACTGTCGCTCGCGCGCTGCCGCGGCATGGATTGAGTCGCGCGTGAGCGGTTCGTGACCTATACATCCTTAAGGAGGACCCATGTCCAACAAAGTGGAAGTCCAGGCACGTAACATGCCCGTGAACGAAAAGCTCGAAGAGTACGTGACGAAGAAAGCTCAAAGGCTCGAGCGATATTTGGAACAAATCGAGGAAACGTACGTTGAGCTTTCTCATGTGAAGTCGGCCCGCAATGCCACGGATCGTAATGTGGCTCAAATTACAGTGCGCGGAAAGGGCCTTCTGCTGCGTGCCGAGGAACGCGCGGATGATATCCATGTTGCGTTCGACTCGGCGCTCGCAAAATTGCAGCGCCAGATGGATCGTTATAAAGGCAGGCATTATCGCGGACGCGGCGATGGTCGTTCCGCAGCCGAGGTAACAGTTGAGGCTCCTGCTGCATCAAAAGAAAAGAAGGTCAAACCTTTGATTGCACGGCGCAAGAAATTTGTGGTCCTCCCAATGAATGAAGAAGAAGCCATTGAACAGATGCGGCTGCTTGGGCATGACAATTTCTTTATCTTTTACAACGCAGACGCGAATCGTGTGAATGTGTTGTATCGTCGGCGCGACGGAAGCTATGGCTTGATCGAGCCAGAAATTGGTTGAAATCGGTAGCCAGTATATTTTCTAGCCCGGCAGTCTGCCGGGCTAGAATTTTCGGAGGAGCGTTCATGGAAATGATTGATTTTGATGATGACTTGAATGACCAGGCATCATCGCCCGGTTTTATAAACGAGCCGGATGCGCGGCAGGCAGTGACTCAACTATTGCAAGCATTAGGCGAAAATGTGGACCGCGAGGGTTTACAGCACACGCCTCATCGTGTGGCGCGCATGTATCGCGAATTGCTAAACGGCTATCATGTTGATCCGGTGGCCTTGGTCAACGGAGCTTTGTTCGAGATTCGTTATGACGAAATGGTGATCGTGCGCGATATTGAGTTCTATAGTTTGTGCGAGCATCACATGCTGCCGTTCATGGGGCGCGCTCATGTGGCTTATATCCCAGATGGAAAAGTGATCGGGCTTTCAAAAATTCCACGCATTGTGGATATGTATGCGCGCCGTCTGCAGGTGCAGGAACGGATGACGCGCCAGATCGCGGATTTCTTGAGTGACCTACTCAAACCGCAGGGTGTAGCGGTAGTTGTGGAAGGTATGCATTTGTGCTCGATGATGCGCGGAGTCAAAAAGCATGATGCGCGTATGACCACTTCTGCCATGCACGGATCATTCCGCACGAATCATGCCACTCGTCAGGAATTTCTGGAGAATATCGCTCGCGGCGCAGGCCCGCTACAAGTTTAGATGTTTTGTTGTTGAATAGGGATCGAAATATCTGCACGCGATTGAATCCAAGTGCTAGCGCGCAGCTGTTGCGCGGCTTGCGACAGCTTTTCGTGCGTTTGTGGATGTTCAAAGTTTGGATTCAATTCTGCTAATGGCACAACTGTGTAAATCGTATCCCAGTATTCCGGTCGAAGTAACTGGCCGTCGAAAATAACGATGTCGATGTCAATCGTGCGCGGCGCGTTTTTGTCGGTGCTGCGCACGCGGCCCAACTGTGCTTCAATAGGGCGGATCACGCTCGACTTGAGCAGTTTCACCGTGTTTTTGGTTTTGAACAATACGCAAACGTTTAAAAAATTCGGGCCGCTTTCTCCAACTGCATGAGATTCCCACACTGTTGAGATTGCTATAACAATCCCGTATGTTCTCAAAAGTTCGATAGCTTTTTGCAAATGGGATTCGGGTTCGATATTAGAGCCAAGATTTAAATAAGCTTCGTGCAACTTATTCATCGCGACTGCGTTCGATTTCCACGCCGACCGATTCTGCAAAGCGCACCGCGCCCGGCTTCTCCACGCGCACGATCACTTTCTGCACACCGTTTTCTTCCAGACAAATATTTGCCAGATCATTCGCGAGTGCTTCCACGGTATAGCGCGCCTTGCTCTCGATATATGCTTGCGTTTTTTTCGCCAGCGTTTTATAGCTGACCGAATCTTCCAGTTTATCTGTTTCAGCCACGCGGCGCGTATCGGTGAATACGGTAATATTGACCAAAATGTCTTGCACGATGTCGCGTTCCCAGTCGTTCACGCCGATTACGCCGCGCACCAATAAATTTTTCACAAAGATTTTATCCATGATTCTCTCCTAAACCAAATGACGTCCACCATCCACGTGGATGATCTCACCGGTGATATAAGGGTTGGTCAACACGAATAGCAACGCGTCTTCCACGTCTTTTAGTTGTCCCCATTTTTTGGCGGGAACGTTCTTGATGAGATTATCGCTCGCCGGTTGATCCGCAGGTGGCAGGATCGCGCCGAGAGCCAGCCCGTTGACCGTGATGGGCGGCGCGAGAACTGCGGCCAGCGATTGAGTCATCGCGGCCAACGCGGCTTTGCTGATGGTATACGGGAAGTGACCAACACCCGGTCGCAGTGCGCGCCAATCGAGGATGTTGACGATGCGCGCGCTTTCGTTTTCCGGGACTTGTTTCGCAAACTCTTGACTCAACAAAAACGGCGCAGTGAGATTGATGCGGAGATGGCGTTCCCAAGATTCTAGTGAAGTTTCCTGGAAAGATATGTTCTCAAAGATGGCCGCCGAATTGACCAGTGCAAATAAAGGGCGGATTTTGTTCGCTTCGGCAACCAACTTCGCGGCTTCGGCGGGACTGTCAAAATCGGCGTATATGACCCAGGATTCCCTGCCAAGCGAGGAAACCTCTTTTTGGGCCTCAGCAGCTTCTTCATCCGAATGAGCGTGATGGATGATCACATCCGCACCGGCGCGTGCGCAGGCAACCGCCAGCGCACGTCCGATCCGCCGCGCGGCTCCTGTGACCAGAATCAACTTACCATCCAACGATGAAATATTTGTCTGCATGACTCGCAGAAAATTTTATCATCACTTGCTGAGTTGTATTCTAAAAAGTTGACAAACATTGTCCAATTCTTGACGTGCGTTTTTGGACGTGATAATATGCCTTGGGCATCGAGGCATATCATCACACAAAATCCAACATGAGAGGTGTGAATTATGACCAAGAATCAAGTTTCGCCGATCTACACGGGTGATATTGCCGCACAACAATTAGAGGGGCAAGAGTATACCGTTGGCACTCAGGAAATTAATTTCACAGCCGAACAACATACCATTTGGGCCGATCTGTTCGCGGGGATTCACCAGACTTATTTGCTGGAACACATCTGCGAAGAATATAGGCGCGGACTGACGTTGCTGCAATTCGACCCGCTTCATATCCCGACTGTGGCGCATCTCAACGATCGCATCACACCGCGCACGGGATGGCGCATCGAGCGGACCGCGGTGCGGTACACGCTGGCCGATGATTGGTACAAGAAATTTGCCCAGCGCGTTTTTCTGATCACCGACTATCTGCGGACGCGCGACCAGATGCAGTTCACACCTGAACCGGATATGTTCCATGATATCTTCGGGCATCTTCCGTATCTCACTCAGGGGTTCTACGCGCGCATCGAAGATAAATTCGCGCCCGCGTACATGAAAGCGACACAAGAGGAGAGAGAAGTCATCAAACGACTGGCGTGGTACAGCACCGAGTTTGGATTGGTGATCGAAGATAATCGCCTGAGAGTCTTTGGGGCCGGGACGATCTCGGGCCGCGCCGAACTGACGAATACGATCATGGAGTTTTATCGCCTCGGGCGCGATGATGTGATCGATTACACAGGCAATGTATTCGAGCAAATTCAAGAGAATTTCCTGAAGCACAAACATGAAATTCATCGCATCATCGAAGGGGTGAATGACTTACATCAACAAGGACAAATGTCGTCGCAGGAAAATGGATGGAACGTGGTGCGCGCTTTGTACAAGAAATTGGGGATTTCGTACGAGGGATACTTCGGCGGCGAGGTGATCGTCGCACCGTTCGACGTGGAGACAATTGCCCGGATTCCCAAGACTGTCTATGCCTTCAACCCGATGTTCTTCGTATGCGAGTCGTTCGAGCAAATGGATGCTTTGCTTGATTCGTATTTGAAGCCAATTGCGATGAGAAATTGAAAGCCGCTCGAAGCAAAACGCCGCTCTTGTTGAGCGGCGTTTTTGTTTTAATCTCATTCAAGATTTTTCT
>DATKNJ010000270.1:0-6282 GCA_035541395.1 Anaerolineales bacterium | reverse complement strand
GACTTTCAACTCATCGGTGAGATTGAATCCCGGTGCGAGCTTGACGAAAAGAATGATGCGCTGATCATCCTGATAGTTCTGCCCCACCGCAAGGCTGTCCGCGATCTCTAAAAGTTTTTCCATCTGCGCGTAAATCTCGGCGGTGCCGATGCGCACGCCCGAAGGTTTGAGCACCGCATCGGAGCGGCCATAAAAAGTTACGCCGCCAGTATCGGAATGAATCAAAACGTAATCGCCGTGTCGCCAAACTTTTGGATAAACGCCAAAATACGCGTCGTGATATTTCACTCCATCGGGATCATTCCAAAAATGAATCGGCATGGATGGTGTGGGCGCCTCGCAGACCAACTCGCCCTGCATATCGCGAATCGGATTTCCCTTTTCGTCATAAGCATTGATCTTCATCGCCAGCGCGGGACTTTGTAATTCGCCCGCGTACACCGGCGAGATGGGGCTACCTGCTGCGAAACATCCGTTGATGTCTGTGCCGCCAGAGATGGAATTGAAATGCAGATCAGATTTAATCTCACGATACACGTACTCGAATCCCTCCACCGACAGCGGCGAGCCAGTCTGCGAAATTTCGCGCAGCGATGAAAGGCTAAAACGCGTACGCGGCGAGAAATTTTCTTTCATCAAAAAGAGCAGATAACTGGCACTGCAACCGAAGATGGAAATTTTCTCTTCATCAATCAATTTCCACATCGCGCTGAGATCAGGATAATTGGGATTGCCGTCATACAGCACAATCGTCGCGCCAACCGCCAGCGAACTCAACAACCAATTCCACATCATCCAACTGCACGAAGTGATATACATGATGCGATCGTCGCGTTTGAGATCGGTGTGAAGCAACAACTCTTTGAGATGATTGATCAGCACGCCACCCGCGCTCTGCACCAGACATTTCGGTTTGCCAGTCGTACCAGATGAAAACATAATAAACAAAGGATGATCGAAAGGCAATTGCTCGAACTCGATTTTCAGATTCTTTTCCGTTGAAAGAAAATCGTCCCAACGAATCGCGTTCGGCACATTCCCGACTTCGGGCTGCTCCCGCGTGTACGAAACGACCACCACCTTTTGCAGTGACGGAATCCCGCGCGCCACTTCTGCGGCGTGCTCCAACGTGTCGAACGTTTTGCCTTTGTAAAAATAACCATCCGCAGTGAACATCACTTTCGGCTGGACTTGCCCGAGTCTTTCCAGCGCCGCAGAAGGACCGATATCTGTCGCACACGAGGACCAGGTCGCGCCGATACTGGTCGCGGCCAGCATGGCAATCGCGGTTTCCATCATATTGGGCATGTAACCAACTACGCGGTCGCCCGCAACGACTCCCAACTCACGTAAGGACCTGGCCAACCGTGCGACAGTGTCATACAGTTCAGCATATGTCATTTGCTTCGATACTTGTGTCTCGCCCCTAAAAATAAAAGCGATCCGTTCATCGCGATAACGCAAGAGATTTTCTGCGAAGTTCAGCCGCGCGCCGGGAAACCACTTTGCACCCGGAAATTGATTGATATCTTCTATGACCGCACCGTACGCGCGCGAATATTTTATATCTGCGAATTCCCACATCGTCGCCCAGAAATCGGCGATCTCATGAATCGACCAATCGTAAAGTTCGGAATATGACTCGATATGTAAATTATGCGTGCGATTTATCCCCTCAACGAAACGCGTGATATTCGCCTGTCGTTTCCGTTCTACAGACGGAATCCAAAGCGGTCCTCTCATCATAGCTCCTCCGAATTTGGCTGAGGCCATTATATTGCGAAAAACTGATCGGTGAGCTAATCCAGAATTAATTTACTCCGTTTGAAGAGCTGAATATCAATCCCAATCAACGCAAGATCAATCACAATCAATACAATCACAACACCCAGAACAATCTGAGCAATATTCATCTGAACAAAAAAATCATGAATCGCGGTTGCCATACTCGGCGGCAAAAATTGGAACGCCAGAAACGGGACAAACAACACCAGCAATCCAAGACTCATCATCTGCTGAGCCTGGCGCACACTACCTGCGCGCAGAGAAACCAACACGCCCAAACCTGCCGCGAGGCCAGAGATCAATATGCTGAAGATCATCGCGCCCAAAGCCATGGAAAGCGGGAAAAGGATCAGTTCGCCGCGCCCATAAACCAAGTTGACCGTTATCAGGCTTACCAACAGAATCAACATGGTCAAAACGAAACCATATAACAACGAGGCCAGCAATTTGCCAAACAGAATAGCGCGGTCCGAAAGGCGCGTGGCTAACAAAGCCTCCAATGTATGACGCTCGCGCTCGCCCGCGAATGAATCAGCCACGATTCCCGAAACCCACTGGAACGGCATCCACCCCCAAACCACAATACTGATCGGTGAAGTGACCCATTCGCGGCCGCTCTGCAACGGTAGAAGCACACCGAAGATCCCGATCATAATCACCAGAAACCATCGGCTGCGACCGCGCGGGTCGCCTTGCACAAAAATCTCGCGCAGTTCCTTACCCGCAACTGTAAAAATATCGGTTATCACGCCTCACCTCGCTTGCTTTCATCTTCCACCAAATTTAAAAACACTTCTTCAAGATCAGCTTTCTCTTTGTGGACTTCATCGATCTGCGCGCCATTTTGAACCAGCTGCGTGACAATCTCATGTGAACGAGTCAAATCGGTCAAATCCAGGACGAGGCGGCTGTTGTGTTGATCTATTTTTTTGACCAGCCCATTGACCTTTATCTGATCAACAGCCTGCGAAGGAATCTTCCCGGTAACATACAAACGCGGCGCAGAAGTGCGCGAGCGCAAATCTGCCGGACTCCCTACAGCCAACAACTGTCCGCGGCTGATCACGCCTACTTGCGCGCATAACTTTTCGGCCTCGGCCAGATTATGTGTAGTGAGGAAAATCGTCACACCTTCACGCGCGGCCAACGACTCTAAATCTTCGCGCAGCGCGACCGAAGCGACCGGGTCCAGGCCGGCAGTCGGTTCATCGAGGAAGACCAATTGCGGGCGATGCATGAGTGTGCGCGCCACCGCCACTTTCTGCTTCATGCCGCGGCTCCAGCGCCAAATGGGTTCATCGCGGCGATCATATAAATCCAACGGCTCAAGCAATTGCCTGATGCGTTCTTCGCGTCCAGCTTTCGGCATGTGCCAAATGCGACCATAGTAATCGAGGTTATCCGCGGCCGATAGACGCTCATATAAACCACTATATTCCAACAATGTACCGCAGCGCGTCCGAATTTCATTGGCCTGTTTGCGCGTGTCAAAACCCAAGATTTCGGCGCGACCCTCATCGGCATCGAGCAAGCCTAAAAACAAACGGATCGTAGTAGTTTTACCGGAACCGTTCGGCCCGAGAAAACCAAAAATGATTCCGCGCGGCACTTCCAACGTCAGACGATCTACAGCTTTCAAAGTTCCAAAACTTCGGGTTAAATTTTCTGTTCGAATGGCATCCATTTTTCCTCAATAAAGTAATATACGCATATCAATGCATCCGGGTTCCTGGCCTCCCGCCCAAAACATCCGGAGATTATAATTTCTTTTCCATTCCCCCTTACAGGCTATGTGCACTGAAATCGTTTAATTGTATCCTTGATGAAATTCTTATCATTGTTGCGAGGAGAGTATCTATGCCCCAAAACGCTGCCGCGGGAACCTTTGCCTGCCCCAATTGCGGTGCGCCAGTTGAACCGATACGCGATGCAAAATCCGCTCAATGTGGATATTGCGGCGCGACTGTGATCATCCCGGAAGCATTGCGGACGTATACCCCTTCAGCCACGCCTCAGTTCGACTTCGGTGCAGTCAACATGAATGCGATGTTCACACAAGCCACACAGATGCCTCGCGTATACACCCTCGCCCAACAAGGGAAGTTCGAGGAAGCTGCAGAGATTTACAGTCAACTGACCGGTCTCTCTCAGGAAGCCGCCATCAGAGCCGTCAAAGGAATGGTGGGACGCAGATAATTACTTCCACCGCATTTAGGAGCATAGCACATGTCCGACCAATCCCGAGCTTTTAATTGTCCCGCCTGCGGCGCGCCGATGAGCGCCGAATACGGCACACCTACCATGAAGTGTACTTATTGTAACAATACTGTTGCCATCCCTCAACACTTACGCACGGCCCCACCTTCCAACCAGCCGAAGCTGGGAAGTTGGGGCGGCTTCAATTTAGATGCAATGGTTGGCAAACAAATGCGCGTGCCAGAAGCCATTGCGCTGGCACGGCAAGGGAAACTCGGCGAGGCTGCCAATTTATATAGCGAGATCACAGGGTTGGATTACGATGACGCGATGAAAGCAATTATCGATCTGGCAAAATAAATCACTTCTTTTGCAAGCAGGCAATCAGGTTTTTCATTTCACCAGTCGGATCAGTTTTCGTGACGGCCAACACCGGCACAGAATTGATCACGTACACTTCGCGCACAGATCCGTTATGCCAACTGCGCGGCAGAATGCCGATCGCATTCGGATCGGAAGCCAGCGCGTCCAACACATCCTGCGGATTGGCCGCCATGTGCGCTAACGATGTGACACTTCCCCCCTGCATCACAGATTGGTCAAACACCGTTTGTATATCCGAATCGGACGCGTAGACCCACACCTGCACCGATGGGTCGCCGCGCCCCGCGAATAGATCGCGTACCTGCTCGATGGTCAGGTTTTGAAGCGAGCTGGCGGCACCCGTAATAACTGTAAGGTCCTCCGAAGCAATTTGAAACGCGGGCGTAGTCAATGAACTCGGGGAACCAAAGCGAATCTCAAGCTTTGCCATATTCGGATCGGTCAGGCGTACCAGAATCGTCTGCCCAGTGCATCCAAATAACTTATCGGTCCATGTCATCGCCGCGGGAGTCACATATGAATCAATGACCTGAGCAGGATTAGGCGTAGGCGTGGCCGCTTTCTGGGGGACACAAGCAATTTGAAAAGCCAAGACAAGCAAAATCAGCCCGTGAAGGGCGCGTTGTAATTTCATAGGTTAACCAGCTTAGATAAACAGAAATATGAGGCACAGCGCGCCGATCACGGCACAATAAGCTGCAAAAACATTCAAAGAATGTTTGCTCACATAATTGATCAGCCAGCCAATCGAGAGCCAGCCAACAACTGCCGCAACGATAAATCCGACAGCCAGTGGCGCAATTATGGCCTGAAGGATATGCAGCTTCAAAACCGATAACGTCTCATACGCTCCCGCAGCCAACATCACCGGCGCGGACATAAGGAAGGCGAAGCGCGTTGCAGCTGGCCTGTCGAGGTTGCGCAGCATCCCGCCACTAATGGCACTACCAGAGCGTGAGGACCCCGGAAAGACCGCCAATACCTGAAACAAACCGACGATCAGCCCATCAAGCCAAGTCATCGAGTCGAGGTTACGGGCACGATGCCCCAGCCATTCTGCCAGGAACAACAAAATCGCAGCCGCGAAAAGACGAATAGCGGCTCCCATTAATGGGTTGGTAAACAAACTCTGAACCACGTCCTTGAGCAGAGCTCCGGCAATCAACGCCGGGATCGTTGCAATGATGACGTACCAAGCTAATTTATTTTCTTGTGTGGAAAATGGTCGTGCGAAGAAGGCCACAACCAAGGCCCATAAGTCTTTCCAGAAATAAATAAGCAACGCCAACAATGGGCCGATTTGAATCAGCACTAGAAAAGCGAACATAGCATTGTCGGACGGAATATTCAAAATCCGCTGCGCAATAAGCATATGTGCGGTGGATGAAACAGGGATAAATTCAGTTAATCCTTCAATGAGACCAAGGATAATTGATTGAGTCAGATTCATTTAGTTCCCTTTGCTTTGCGGTGAGATCGTTCCGAGTATCATGATTAATGTTATCAAGCGGTTAAGTAGCTTCAGTATTATGCTTGTCAATTATGACAGAGAGATGAATTTGAATTGGCTCCACCTCGCGCCTGATGTACGTCAAGCCATTTATAGATTGGGGCTAATTATCTTTTCCATTGTAAACTAGATTTGTTAATTGCGGAAAAACGACAGATTAACGTGGATTTAATCTTTGCTATGTATTTTCTTCATCCGGTCAGCGTTTCCATGCCATTGTCCAAGCAAGGTTGGTGCACGCGATTTAAACGAGCCGTCTGCGATACGTGCGCGTAATTCTTCTATTAATCTTATCAAAGCCCTTAGGTTATGGATGAATAGTAATGTTCCTGCAAGCAACTCCTATCGCCATGACCAAACGACAAAGACAGATGCATGTAAACTCTGTTGAAAGTTTATGTTACATT
>DATKNJ010000269.1:0-3044 GCA_035541395.1 Anaerolineales bacterium | reverse complement strand
CCTTGCGTTTGACAAATGCGAGAGTTGATTTCCAGATCGACGAGAGACTCTTGGGCTTTTCCCAAAAAGCGCGGAAGAAGAAAAACAGCGAAATAGCCCAAAGTGTTAAATTCGTTATCGTAAAGAGATTGCCGCTGAAGGCAAAGAAGGAAATCACCGCAAAAATCGCGGAAATGATCAATGAGATCAAACGCACCGACATCGAGTCGCTGCCGGCCAAGTTCTCTCGCAAAGATGCCAACTGCCATTCATCTCGCAGAAAAGCCCAAATGCCAAATGCGATCGCAATTGCATAGAAAGTCAACGCTACAGCGACATGGCGATTCGGCGGTTCCAATGCAGCCTGGCCAAAAACCGCCAACATGATTGCTAATACACTGCGCGAGGGAAAAGGTGTACTTGGCACCACAGCCGCGGCTGGTTTCGACTCTTGAACTGTCGTTGGTGGAGCAGATGGAGTTTCTTCGGCTGTTACAGATTTTGGCTCAACTTGTTCTTGCGCGCTAAAGATGGAAGTTAGTGAACTAAAGAAGGAACGCCAATTTCGCGTGGCAGACTTAAAGACATCCAGAACCGTGGGTTCATTGTTAGAAGAATCAGGGGGAAGGTTTTGGGATTCATTGCTCATATCACTTATCCATTCGACTCCTTTTTGGCGATAACAATAATACTTTCACCCCAGCGCATGGGCAGAAAAACAAAAGTCGTGATGGCTTGAAATCCGCCCAATGAACCGAAGAATAATTTTTGAACTTGTTTCGGGATCACAGGGATATAAGGCACATCCCAAAAGCCATCAGCGAAGACGCGCTTGAACGAGAAGCCCGCCTCACGAATCAACTTGAGCCATTCTTCCGGCGGCTTGAGCGAGATATGAGTCGGGTCCTGGTAACCGATCCAGCGCGAACCTTTCCACGGCTTAAGCAAAGAACCGAGATTCGGCGTGGCAAGGATCAGGACTCCGCCTGGAGCGATGACGCGGCCGATTTCGCGAATCGCACGCGCCGGGTCCGGAAGATGCTCGACAATATGTTTGATAATGACCACATTAAATGAACCGTCTGCAAACGGCAAATCCTGCGCGGAGGCCGTTTCAAGACTCGTTTTATTTACAATCGGCTTGGATTGCTTGACCGCCCAATGATTCAAATCCATTCCGTAGGTTTCAAATGAGTCTTCGAGCTGGGCCACGAGATGTCCCAACCCGGAACCGACTTCCAATAAACGCGCGCCTTTGGTTCCATAACGACGCGCCAGCGTGGCGAAGAAACGATTCGACCACCAGTATTGACTGTATTTGGCGAACGAGACGTCCGCGTAGGTGTGCGTGGAGAAATATTTTTCGTCGAATGCCATAAAGGAGAAATTTGTGTTGGAAACTAAGTGGTTTTCCTTGCAATATAAAAAGTGAACGTACCCTGATTATGTTCGGGATGCTCCACGAACTTGCGCAGGAAACGTTCGGTGAAATACAGATTCCAATGCGTGGGCGCAATGATCCAGCGATTAAATAGAAGATGCGGCAATAAAGTTGGGGCGCCGAAATAATGTCCCCATTCTAACACGCGCATCGCTTGCGGCGAAAAATAATGCCACCAGCGCTCGAGCTTAAAGCCCGCGGCTTCCAGCCAGCCCTGCCAGGTTTGCGGCTCGACCGCGTGCGACACGCGTGACATCTTGCGGAACCATTCGGTGTAACCATTTCCGAAAACATGTGAAAGCGAAAGCTCGCTCAAGTAACGCGTATTCGGCACGCAGAAATAAAACGGCGCGCCGGGCTTGAGTACACGCGCGGTATCCTTCAACACTTGTTGCACGTGCGGAATATGTTCGAGCACCGAGTTGGAAAACGCGCTGGAAAAATAATTATCCGGGAACGGTGATGTGCCCATATCGGCTTCCACCAGCAGGCGATATTTGTTATATCGCTTGGCTTCGTGAATTGGCCCATGCCACGGGTCGAGTCCAACATCAATTTTTTTATCAAACGTCAACTCGGCGAAGTTGCCGTCGCCGCAACCGATATCCAGAATCGGTGAGGGCAGATCGAAATCCTCGTAATAACGCGACTCAATCGCGCGCAGAAAGCCGCGAAAATAAGGCAGGTCGCGGATATGCAAAAACAAATAATCTTTCATCAATTCTTCCGCATCAATCTTTCAAAAAGTTTTTCGTATTCCGCCGCGATAGAATCAGGATTGTAGGACTTTTTGATTCCTTCGATATCGGGATGGAACTGTTTCGGGTCATCCAGGACTTCGAGGAGGCAGCGCGCTAAATCAGCCGAATCGCCAATTTTGGCGACGCGTCCCATCGCGTGCATCTGAACGGGCATTCGCACACCGGGCAACGCCGAAGCCACACATGGGACTCCGTTCATCATGGCTTCGATCTGCACGAGACCAAAAGCCTCGGTTGAATTCAACGAAGGCACGACCAACACGTCGAGATTCGGATAGACCGCGGCCAATTCAATCGGCGCGAGGTTGCCGAGAAAAGTCCAATGACCGGACTTCTCGTATGCTTGAATCTGAGAGCGCAAGCGTTCGAAGTAAGTTTGTTCGCCCATCACATTTTGATATTGACCCGCGAACAAAACTTGCGCTTTCGGATATTTCTTCAGAATCGCGGGCAGCGCATCGAGCAAAACTTCCACGCCTTTTTCGGAGGCGAAGCGTGTGACCATTCCAATCACAGGACAGTTCTCATCTACATGATGTTCGCGCGCGAACGCGGAAACCGCTTCCGGCGTTGGAGTCGGCATTTCGACCGGCGGCAGGATCGGGGTCAGTTTGGAGGCGTAACGCGAGAGATAGTTGGAATGATCGGCATAATCCTGCGTATACGTCACGATGTGATTCGACAAAATCCCAGCCATGTTGTTCTGGAACTTGACCACCAGATTCACAAAACGATTGAAGAAGCCGCGCGGCAGGAACAAGTCGCAGTGATACGTGAGCACCGCCGGTCTGTCGAAGAGACGGCCGCGCAAAGCCACGCCAGGCGCATCGAACTGCGGCAGATGCAATTGAACGACATCATGT
>DATKNJ010000268.1:0-2316 GCA_035541395.1 Anaerolineales bacterium | reverse complement strand
ACTCGCGATGTGGATGTGATTCAAGCCGCGAACGAATACGGCATGACCATGATCTTTTCCGGCGTTCGTTTGTTCCATCATTAATGGATGGTAGGGGCGGAGCATGCTCCGCCTACAAAATTATTGAGATATGTTATCTCGCCTTGTCATCCTCATCTCCGGTAACAGCTCCAACTTGCAAGCCATCCTCGAGGCTTGCGCGCGAGGCGAGTTGTCCGCTTCTGTGGTCTGCGTGATTTCATCTAAAGAACATGCTTATGGATTAACTTGCGCGCGTAACGCCGGAGTTGAAGCGATTTATTTTCCAAAACTCGAAAACGAATCCCGCCATGACTATGATGCGCGGCTGGCTGATCTCGTCCGCTCGAAAGAGCCGGATTACATCATCCTCGCGGGTTGGATGCGAATTCTGCCTTCCGATTTTCTTTCCGTTTTTCCAAATCGAGTCATCAATTTACATCTTGCTTTGCCAAATACATTTCCCGGCATATATGCCATCGAACGCGCTTTCGAAGCCTTTCAGCGTGGCGAGATCGAATATGCCGGCGTAATGGTTCACCTCGTTCCCGATGAAGGTGTGGATAACGGCCCCGTGCTTGCAACGGAAATCGTCCCAATTTATAAAGATGATACTTTGGACTCTTTGGTAGTGCGTGTTCATGAAACAGAACATCAACTTCTCGTAAATTCTTTGAAGACTCTTTTGAATCCGGTGAGACTATCTCACTCGTAAAGGATTTTTATGCCCACCGCAATTCTCTCTGTATACGACAAAACCGGAATCGTCGAATTCGCACAAGGACTCGTTTCTCTCGGTTGGACTCTGCTCGCCTCGGGCGGTACGGCCAAACTTCTGCGCGATAACAAAATTGCTGTTACCGAAGTGGCCGATTACACTCACTCGCCTGAAATTCTTGGCGGGCGCGTAAAGACTTTGCACCCTGCCATTCACGGTGGATTGTTGGCGCGGCCAACAGAATCAGATCATCAACAATTGCTCGACCTCGGTTGGGATTTCATTGACTTGGTGGCGGTCAATCTCTATCCGTTCGAGGAGACGGTTGCGAAGCCGAATGTCACGTACGCGGAAGTCATCGAAAACATCGACATCGGCGGTGTGACCCTCATCCGCGCCGCGGCGAAAAACCATGAGCGTGTGACCCTCGTCTGCGAGCCAGCAGATTACGGGTCCGTGTTGGAGGCGTTACACAAAAGGGAGATTCCGTTCAAGTTGCGGAAATCATTAGCGGTCAAGGGATTCCAATCCACCGCGCATTACGACGCGGTCATTGCCGAATATTTGAATAAGCACTAAAAGATTTTCTGCTTGTCAAAATCGGATGACGTTGGTATACTGCCGTGCAATATGAATGCCATGTTTGCGCAAATCCATCATCACGCTCATCATCAATCCCCGAATGACCGGGCGATTCATTTGCGCATTCCTGGGTAGATCAGGCTACGCGTTTTGACTCAACGATCCCCGGTCATTGGCCGGGGATTTTTGTTATGTATGTTGGTGGTTTCGATACGGCGGACGAGTGCTGCTTACTCAACCATCGTGTTACTTATGAAAGAAAAGGAATTTTTATGGCACAACCTACTATTCGACTTTCACTTCCATCCAAAGGCCGCCTCGAATTGGACTCGCTGGATTTTCTCGCGGCGGTTGGCTTGCGCGTCTTCAAACCGAACCCGCGCCAATATGTGGCTGCTATTCCGGCTTTACCCGATTTGGGAGTCATCTTTCAGCGCCCTGGCGACATCGTCGTCAGCGTCCGGCAGGGTAGTGTGGACTTCGGCATCACAGGCATCGATGTGATCGAAGAGAAACGCGGCGACGCGAAGCGCGGCGACATTTTGGTTCTGCACGACGCACTGGGCTTCGGTTCTTGTGCGCTTACGTTAGCGATTCCCGAAGCCTGGGAATCGGTGAAAGACATCGCTTCGCTCAAGGCTTTTTCCGCTTCGTTGAATCGTCCCTTGCGCGTGGCGACCAAGTTTCCGGTCCTGACCGAACGCTTTTTGAATCAAAAACAAATTCCTCATACATTGATCGCCGCCGAAGGCACGCTCGAAGCCGCGCCGACGATTGGTTACGCAGATATGATTTCCGATTTGGTTTCATCAGGGCAAACGCTGCAAGATAATCGTTTGCGTCCGCTGCCGGATGGAGTCATTCAACCTTCGCAAGCCGCGTTGATCGCCAATCGCAAAACACTGCAAACCAAACCGGAAGTACTGGAGATGGCGCGCCGTTTGTTGGAATATATCGAAGCGCATTTGCGCGCCGAAGGAAATTTGTTGGTGATCGCC
>DATKNJ010000267.1:0-6674 GCA_035541395.1 Anaerolineales bacterium | reverse complement strand
TCGCCTGAACAGGCCATGGGCAAGAAGGATTTGGACGCGGGCACGGACATTTATTCGTTCGGCGTGATGTTGTACGAGATGGTTGTCGGCCAGGTTCCGTTCAATGCCGATACGCCGTTCTCGATCATTCACGACCATATTTATTCGCCTCTGCCGATGCCGCGCGAAGTGAATCCCAAAGTGCCGGAGTCAGTGGAACGCGTTTTGCTGAAAGCATTGGCGAAGGAACGCGCCGATCGCTACGACAGCGTGGATTCGATGGTTGTGGCCTTTAAACAAGCTTGGATCGCGGCGGGCGTCCCGATGCAGGGCACGGCTCTGACTCTGCCGAAAACTGTTTCTGCTCCGAAGACGGAATCCACGCCGAAGGCGGATGAACGCGGCGAAACGGTGGCGGCCAAACAGGTCCAGGCGCAGAAGCGAACTTCACCATGGATGTTCATCGCGGGTGGCATAGTCGTTGTCTTATGTTGTTTGTTCGGATTTGTCGCGTTTCGTAATGGTCGTTTGAATAACTCTTTGCCTTTGTTCCTCAGGCCGACTCACACACCTTTGCCGCCTACCGCGACTCTTCCGCCGCCGACTCCGCAAGCCATTCAACCTTCGCCGAAACCAGCCTTGCCGACTTTTACGCCGGTGCCTCCGCCTCCCATTGCTACTGCACAGGGACAGGTTCAGCAACACCCGAATGACCCGAATGCTTTGCTGGCTTTGTCTGAAGTTTATTGGGACGCTCGTTTACCGCGTCAGTCATATGAGACGTTGCTCAAGGCTTCCGATTTAGCCGGACAGGATCGCAATTTCTTCCAGAATGCCGCATTGGATTTTTCAAGCCGCGAAGCTTGGGTAGCTTCTGCAGCTTTGTATTTGCGTGTGGTGAGAACATACCCATTAGGAGGCGCGCCTCAAGATACTTTGGATAACTTTCAAGAAGCGGTGTATAAAGCCGCGCAGAATCCGGATCTTCCGATCTATTTGCCGTTCGATGTGATCGAACGCACCGACCAGCCCACGGGCTTGGTCGCGCGGGGACGGTTCGCACTCTACAATGGCAATATTGATGATGCGCGCTTGGCATTGAATCAAGTCAAGCGGCTGAAGCCGGATTTCCCGCCATCGGTTTTGCTCGAAGCCGAAATTGACATCAAGGACGGGCGCATTGCAGAAGCCCGCCAATTGCTCACCATTCTTTCTTCCGACTTGAGTATGCCCGATTGGGTTCATACGATGGCGGATAATATCCTCAATCAACTTCCATAAAAAACCATGAGAACACCTTTTGTTGCAGGCAACTGGAAAATGAATAAGAACGTCGCGGAAGCGCGTGATCTGGTCTTCAAAATGAACGCCGATCTGCGCGCAATTCGCGGCGTGGAAAAAGTACTTTGTCCTCCGTTCACTTCGCTGGTAGCCATCTCGGCTTTGCTCGAAGGCACGGATATCGGTCTCGGCGCGCAGAACATGCACTGGGAAGAAAAAGGCGCGTTCACCGGCGAGGTCGCACCGCTGATGGTCAAAGAGTTTTGCGGCTACGTCATCATCGGTCACTCGGAGCGCCGCGCTTATTTCGGTGAAACAGATGAATTTGTGAATAAGAAGATTCGCGCCGCACAAAAAGTCGACTTGACTCCGATTGTGTGCGTGGGCGAGACTCTCGATCAATACGAATCAAACCAGACCCGTGAAGTGGTCACGCGTCAAATCCGCGCTGGCCTCGCTGATGTAGATGCCGCGTTCGCACCGCGCCTGGTCATCGCGTATGAACCGGTTTGGGCGATCGGCACCGGCCGCGCTTCCAGCGGCGAGAACGCCAACAAAGTGATCGGAGAGTACATCCGCGGTACGTTGGCTGAATTATTTGGAAAAGATACGGCGCAGGCGATTCGCGTGTTGTACGGCGGCTCTGTGACCGCGGCCAATGCAGCCGAATTTTTCGGCCAATCCGAAATCGATGGCGCGTTGGTTGGCGGCGCGAGTTTGAAAGTAGACGAATTTATCGCTATCACGCGCGCGGCAATTAAATCGTAACGCTCAAATTGGGAAATAAGCAATCCACAGATTTCGCAGATCAAACATTGAGTCGTCTGCGAAATCTGTGTCATCTGTGAAAGCATATCGCTTTTCATGTCATTTTCGTTTGACGGCCTGTTTTGGTTTCTGCTTACATTGCTGGCTTTGCTGACTCTTCAGCGAGTCCTGCATCGCGAAATCCAGGCCGTCTTTTTGATTCTCACGCGTAATCCCGCCTTGACGATGGGGCTGTTCTCGATTTTATTTTTCCCCGGTGTGTTTCTGCATGAGCTGAGTCACTTTTTGATGGCAAGACTGTTGGGTGTGCGCACCGGCGGTTTTTCATTGATTCCGCGCGCGATGCCGAATGGTAATCTTCAACTTGGTTACGTGGAGACTGCCCAAACAGATTTGGCGCGCGATGCCTTGATTGGCGCAGCGCCGATTATCAGCGGGGGACTGGTCGTATCGTATATTGCGCTATCGAAAATTGATCTCTTGCCGTTGTGGGATGTTTTGCGTAACGCAAATTTCGGTTTATTTTGGTTGGGCATTTCGATGCTTCCACAAGTCAAGGATTTTCCGCTTTGGTTTTATCTGACTTTTGTGGTGAGTAGCACGATGATGCCATCCGAGTCGGACCGTCATGCTTGGCTGCCGCTGGGATTGTTGATCGCGTTCTTGATTGTATTAGCTCTCTTCGCAGGTGCGGGTCCGTGGATGCTGGAGAACGTCACGCCGTGGTTGAACTCGTTTTTACGCGCGGTGGCCTTGATCTTTGGTTTGAGCGCCCTCGTGCATGCCGTGATTATTCCTCCGGCGTTTCTCCTGCATCGCGCGCTGGCGCGCCTCAGCGGGGTGGATATCGCCTAATCGAAACGGAACCAGCCTCAGGCCCTGCGTGAGACGCCGAATTTCTCTAAATATTCCGGCACTTCAATCATCGGCGGGCGTTCGCGTTCGATAATCTCTTCCACATCCAAAGAATATCCGCCATCTTTGTAGCGAATCAATTTCATGGACTTGTTGACTTCTTCGAGCAGCGGACGATTCGAACGCGACTCGAGTTTGCGGACTACCGCCTGCAGAATGGCGAAAGACATTTTGCTGAGCGCTTCCAGCGGCTGGTTGTGATGGACGCGTTCCATCAAATCCACTTGTGCGATGGCGTTCAAACCGAACTTCTCAAAGACATCGATCAATAAGCCGGTTTCCACGCCATAGCCCGAGAAAAACGGAAGTTGCTCGAGCGCCGTGCGGCGTCCGCCGTATTCGCCGGAGAGCGGTTGAAGCACGCCGGAAAGTTCGGGATAAAACAAATTCAACAGCGGACGCGCGGTCAGCTCGGTGACGCGGCCTCCGCCGCCAGCTTGAGTCTTTTCACCGACTTTGAGTGGACGACGATAAAAGCCTTTGACGAATTGAATGCGCGGCGTGAGCAACAGCGGGCCGAGAATCCCATATACGAAGGCGGGATGAATATTGACGATGTCGGTGTCGATCCAAATCAGGATGTCACCTTTGGTGACTAGTAAACTTTTCCACAACGCTTCGCCTTTGCCTGTGCGCGCGCCGAGGCTTGGCAGCAATTCCTGGTGAATGTAAACCGGCAAGCCGAATTCTTTGGCGATCTCGCGCGTGTGGTCTGTTGAATTCGAATCGATCAACACAATTTCATCCAACAGCGGCGCGTCGTCCATCAGCGCTTTCTTGATGGTGTGAATCACTTTGCCAACAGTTTCTTCTTCGTTCAACGCTGGCAGTGCGAGGCTGATGGTCACGTTTTGTTCGCGCTTGAGCGATAACATGTGATCCATGTTCGTAAACTCATCAGCGTGGAATGTGTTTTCCGCGAACCATTTATCGACCAGAATTGAAATGGCTTGCGCGCCTGCACTTTCATCGAAATGTGTGATCGGTATTGGTCGGCGCGTTTTGACGATGATCACTGCCGCGGATGATTCATGCAAAAGGCGATCTGCAACCGCACCTAATGAAATTGCCGCGTCGGCGCGTTGCGCGCTGGAGCCGATCACGATTACATCTGCGCCTTTGCTTTCGTCTAAAATGGTTTGCGCGGGATCGTTGGTGCTTGCCTCGCGCTTCTCCACTTCGGGCATGCGCTTCAGCACATGCTCTAGGCCGCGGAACGGCGCGTCGGTGACGGATTTTTCAGGTTGAGTCAAATGCAGTGCAGTGAGATGTTTTGGATGCAGGCTGAGTCCCACGCGTAAAGCCAGTTCTGCGTGTGGGCCGCCGCGTATCGGGACCAAAACTTGGGACGGCGGCGAATGCATGGTTCCGTGAACCAGCGCCAGGTCGCAGGGCGGATGCGCTAAGACATCCACCAACGAGACTCCCAATTCGTCCAATAAAAATTGTGTTTTGAAAACCAATAAATCCGGTTCTTCATCTTCAACTACTTTTTGTAATTCGATCCACGGATTCGGCGAGACGCGCACGCGGGCGCGCACGCGTACGCCATCGCTGCGCAATTCTTCCATTTGACGGCGGACTTTGCGCGCTTCCAATGTGGCTTGACTCAAAGCCGCTTCATCCTCGACCTTGACCAGCCCCACCAAAATGACTTCATTCGCCATCCAGCGCGCGGCAGTGACGGCTGTGCTGTTATCGCAATCGGAGCAAATTGGCACAAGAGCAGTGCGAATGGGTCTGAATAATCGTTGGCTCATATTTGTAAAAGGGGTTTGATGTGTTGAGTGTAAACCGCGTTCCATGTATAGCTTCCACGGATGCGGGTTGAAAAAAGGAAAACGGAGTTGGCTTTAAAAAATTTCGCGATCATGGCTGCAACGTTTTCGGGCGCTTCATTGGGAGAAAAGTAGAAGGCTTCATCTCTTCCAAGCTCACGCAGCGGCGTAATATCCGCGCAGAAGACCGGCATATGGCTAAAGGCTGCTTCGATCAATGGAATGCCGAAGCCTTCCTCGCGGCTGGGCAGAATCAACGCGTCGGCCAGACGATAAAAATCGGCGACGACCGGATCGGGCAGAAACTCATCCGAATATTCGCTGACGAAATGCGCCGCGCCGCGCAGTCCGATTTTATCGCGCAACGTTAAAAGATTTTTTCGATACTCGATGTTGGTCGGGTTGTGCGGCCCGGCTGGCCCGGTGACGACTAACATCGCCTGCGGGAAATCTTTGCGCAATTCGGCGAGCATATGCAAAGCCAGTTCGATATTCTTGCGCCGCGTCAAGCGGACCGGTAACAGCAGCAGCGGCGCGGCGGAGTCGAGTCTCATCTGACGGCTGAGTTCGAGAGTCTGCGCTTCGAGTTTGAGAAACGACTCGCGGTCTACGCCGTTGGGGACAACGTGAATCGACTCTAAAGGAATCTTCATCAATTCACTGAGTTCATGTTGGCGTAATTCCGATACAACTACTTGAGTTACGCCTTGCCAATTGGTTCGCAATAAATCCCACGGATAACCATCATGCAACTCGGCGCGATAACGCGGCGTGGTCCATGCGAGATCATGATGCCACAAAATCAAACGCGGCTTGTTTGAGTTTTGATGAAGTTGGTATAACGCCGCGGTCAGTGCTAAATTCTTGTTCAATGAACAGACGTTGTGCGCGATCAGAACATCGACATCCTTTAACGCAGACTCAAGATCGCGTCGAATCTCGTCGCACAGCTTTTCGAATTTTGGCGGGACGATTCCCTGATCGAGCCTGGCTTTGACCTCCAAAACGGTTGGATTCATCGAATCGATGTTCGGTAGCGACTCAAAGTCCACGCGTGAATCGGTCTGTTCGCCGCGCGCAGCCAGAATACGCACGGAATATCCATCATCGACCAGTAAGCGGGCATGATGTCCGAGTACGCTTTCCACTCCGCCAACGACCGGCGGCGCCGAATAATGAAGGAGGGCAATGTTCAAATTCGTATTCATAAGTGCTATATAAAAAGAAGAGACCATCCAACAACAGTCTCTGTTGCGTCAGAGTGTCCATCCCGCCTGGTGAGTTTATGAAATTAGTATATCAACAACTGAAAGATTTTTCAATAAACGATTGGTTAATGATGGATGAAAAAATTTCGAGTTCACGATTTTTGTGCGCCTTGATCGATACTATTATTAAATCTTCTTCCAACGCGTGATCAGCATCTTCATCCGCAAACGGACTCGGCTGTCTGCGTCGGCGACGGCCCAGGCAGAGCGCACGACTTGCATCGTGGCCTCGTCCAATTCGTTGAAATTTTCCCATTCTTCGTTGATGAAGGTTTGCATTTCGTTGGGCGTGTCCCAATAATAAAAGTACGAGAAGAATTCTTCTTTTTCTTTCGCGAACAATTTCTCTCTCGCGACTTGTTCCACGGCTTGATTGGCAGACTGATCTGTAGCCAGCGCGGTTTCAGAATCGAGCAGGCGTCCCACTGGACGAGTCTCACGCGCCGACGCGATTTCCACAGGCCAGCGTTCATCCAGCGGACGCAAGTCGATCAGGATTCCATTCGGCGCGAGCACGCGATGGACTTCTCTCAGGGCATGAACCATGCCTTCGCGTGTAATACATCAGAGCGACCAGGCCAGAACGGCGATGTCGAATTTCTCTTTTTGAAACGGAAGGTGCAGCGAATCAGCGCGCAAGAAGAACGTACTCTTGACCAAATCGGCGGGACGGTCAGCGAGAGCG
>DATKNJ010000266.1:0-6262 GCA_035541395.1 Anaerolineales bacterium | reverse complement strand
ATGAATCAGGAGTCGCGTTCACGCTGCTCGGAAAATAAAGATCAAATTCGAGTCGCCCATTCGTTTGTTTCGGCTGGGCAAACACCAGTCCATTTTGACTCGTCAGCGAAAACCAATTCAGGCTGTTGGATTCCAAATGCGCGCTATGAATCGAGAATGAATGTTTGCCCGTTAAATTCGCTGGCCACTGAATCGAGATGGTTGTTTCTACCGAGTCTTCGCCCGTGCGCAACACATTGACTGTCGCCGGCCAATGAACATCTTGCGATGCGCTAAACTTTACAGGCTGGCCGTCCATTGTGACCGTCATCTCAGAGATGAAGGGCGCGACCCAAGCGTCCGCTTCCGCCTGACTAATGGTGCCATCCGAATTTTGATCTGTCGCCTGCCAAATGGCATCCGCCAACAACGGCCCCGGCAAAATCTTCCAATCCATTTGAAATCCACTTGACATGATGGAAATGGAAAAATTTTGGGAATACATGTCCGGCGGGTCGGCATGGACAGTTCCTGTTGGTAAAACCATTAAGAATATGAATAAGAGAGCCGCCACAAGCAAAAGCATGCGTCGGCGTGTAAAGTTGTTCATTCTTGTTATATAAAAATTATCCTCCAGCCGAGCCACCCGCAATTCCGCCTTCGGTCAGTTTGCGCAAATCACTTAGCGCGGATTCAATCTCCTCTGCGCTGACCGGACGATCTTCGTCGCGATGTTTAAGTTTTCCAGCGCGAGCTTTTTCAACCGCCACCTCACGGATTGCAGTGTTACGCGCCAGCGCCTCTTTCACCAACGCCGCGCCTTGAGCATATCCAATCACCGGATTCAATGCCGTCACCACAATCGCATTCTTTGCCAGCCAGCCTTCGGCTTTTTCGCGATTGGCCGTCAGTCCTTTCACAGCGCGTTCGGTAAAGGAATTCACCGCGCCAATCATCACTTGCATCATCTCGAACAAGTTATGCGCGATGATCGGCATCATCACATTCAATTCCAACTGTCCGGCCTGCACCGCCATTCCAACCGCGGTATCACAACCAATCACGTGGAACATGGCCTGATCCAACATCTCGGCCAGCACCGGATTCACTTTACCGGGCATGATCGAAGAACCCGGCTGGACCGCGGGCAAATGAATCTCATCGAGTCCAGTCGATGGGCCGGAAGCCAGCAAACGAAAATCATTGGCGATGCGAATCAACGTCAAAGCTGTGACGCGCAACGAAGCAGAGAAATCCGCTGCATCCGCCATGGATTGCATCGACTCGAACAAGTTATCTGACTCGTACAACTTCAAACCGGTCAATTCAGATAATTGCTTGACCATGCGTTTGTGATATTCAGGATGTGCGTTCAGTCCGGACCCGACCGCTGTTCCGCCAATTCCCAGCCGCCTCAACCCCTCCGCGGATCGGCGCACACGCTCCGCGTCGCGCTGCACCGCTTTGGCATACGCGCCGAACTCCTGACCCAGCCGCACCGGCACCGCATCCTGCAAATGTGTACGGCCAGATTTGACAATATCATCAAACTCGACTGCTTTTGCGCCCAACGCGGCGGATAACGCATCCAACGCGGCAAGCAACTCATCCACGCGCCACAAGCAGCCAAGTCGAATCGAAGTGGGAATTGTATCGTTCGTAGATTGCGCCATATTGACGTGATCGTTCGGATTCACTTTATACTCACCGAGCTTGCCGCCCAGAATCAGCGTAGCGCGATTGGCAATCACTTCATTCGCATTCATGTTGTGACTCGTCCCGGCGCCCGCCTGGAACGGATCGACTACGAATTCAGAATCCCATTTACCATCCATCACCTCGCGCGCGGCCTGGATGATGGCATCCGCTCGTTGAGCATCGAGCAGGCCAAGGTCCCGATTGACCGAAGCAGCCGAGAGCTTGATCGCCGCGATCGACCAGACAAAGGCGCGCCAGGGATGTAGTCCGGAAATCGGAAAATTATCCACGGCGCGTTGAGTCTGTACACCATACAACGCCTCAGCAGGAACTTTCAACTCGCCCAATGAATCTTTTTCAGTGCGAAAATTTGTGGTCATGTGTGCCTTTCATGGAATGCTGAAATTGAAGAACCATTGATCGCCTTCATTCGCGTATTTGGAGGATTGGCCGATGACTTCATAAAAAGACTGGCCCGGGCGCAAATAGATCGGGAGGCCGGCATCGTTGACAATTAACAAAGGCTGGTCGATATCTGTGCGATACCAGCGACCGGAATAAACCAATCCATCGCGAAAGACAAACGCCAGTCCTGAACCAACAGGATCAATGTGATACACCTGATCGGCGGCATCATATTGGTTCGCGGTGGAAATCGGCACAAAGATCTCGATCAGGTTTTCTGTTGTGATCGGCAAGCCAGTATGAGCATCTTTTAGAGGAAGATAGGCCGCGGCCTGGCCGTTGATCGTATCCGCATTGTCTTCATAACGAAAATATTTGTGTGTAGCGGGATCATAATCCCAATAGTTATAACTGTAGGAAGAATAGTGCGTATAAATCCGAGTCGCGGCTTGCACGGAAGATTGAGGTTGTTCGCTAAAGAAACCGCTGCGCAAATTCTGTCGGCTGTTATCTGCCATGTGCTTTTTCTCAACACATGCAGAGAATTGAGTCGTATCAAAGAAATAATCATTGTAACCGCGTCCGCCATCGAACGGCGGGCAAACACTTAAGTCCGGAACAACCAGAAACGGTGCGAAATCACTGCTGAAGAAATACGCGCGCTCACGCGGATCGGAAAACTTGTACACTAAAAACGCGTGATACATACGCAGGATATGTTCGTCGAAAAAACGCCCGGAGCGGACTGGGCCTACGCTCGAAGAATCTTGTCCGTAGAAGATTCCGATAAAGCGCGTCTCACCCCATTCGGTATAGTATTCGTAGACCGTATCCGCTAAAGACAAGCCGGATTGCGGACGAACATAACGCGGAAAATTTCCGACCTTGATCGCCAATGGGCGTCGATTCGCAAGTGCCGGATCTGGAAATGGTAAACCGGTTAACGGATTGTTGACACCGGAAATATCATCCCCGCTTCCGAGCGCCGGAGAAATAACCTGCGCCGGAGACAACGAACTCTGTCCAACCGTGACAGTTGGTACCGGTGTATACGTAGGCACAGGGACTGCAGACACCAAACCGGAAAAGAGCGAATCCGTGGGACCGGGTTTTGGCTGAAAAGGTGTGGGAGTAACTGTCGCCGGATCGTCTGCAAGCAAATTGGAGCTTGGACGCGGAGCGCACGAAATCATCAGACCGAACAAAATGACCAGATAGAAAATCGTCCACCCGGACGATCTGAAGTGGGCGTTTGACCTTCGGTACATGGAATTGATTTTACCAAATCCACGTTAGGGCAGGATTATAAGTGCCGTACAACTCCGGAGCGCCCCTTAAATCTATTTACAAAACGGTTACAATAACATATCCCATGTTGATCATTATTACGACTTCGCTCCTGTTTTTGACCGCGTCTGCCCTTTTGATTTTGCGTTTTACGAGGCCAAACTTTCGTTATTTCTGGCTGACTGCGGCTGGCGGCGCGTTGCTGGCATGGATCAGTACCTGGCTTTGGCAAGCCAGAATGCCGCTCGAATTTCAATTGCTACCGTGGCAGCCGGCTGAATTGTTTGTGGATTACCCTTCCTTTCTGGCAGACGGAATTTCATGGCCGTTAGCATTGAGTCTGACTACGCTGGCCGTTGCCGTGATTCTCACAGCCACGGTGCGCGCGGATTTGAACGATCCGCTTGCTTCGGTTGGCACATTGATTCTGACCGGCTTCGGCGTGCTGGCTGTCACCGCCAATAATCCACTTACGCTGGTCCTCGTATGGGCAGCGATTGACATCTCAGAGTTGATCATCCTGTTAAGCCTGGCAGACGAACCGAGATCCAGCGAGCGCGTGGTTACTGCTTTCTCCACGCGTGCAGCCGGGATTGGCCTTGTCTTATGGGCCAATATAGTCAGTGTGGCGAATCACACTCCAATGACGTTCACTTCGATTCCTCCGCAGGCAGGCTTGTTCCTGCTCATTGGCGCCGGACTACGCTTGGGAGTTCTCCCGTTACATCTCCCCTACCCGTCCGAGTCCAGTTTGCGACGCGGCTCGGGCACCGCGTTGCGTTTGATCGCGGCTGCTTCAAGTTTAGTCTTGTTAGCGCGCATCCCAACCGAAAGCGTCCAATCGATCTTGACTCCTTTTCTACTAGTCCTGGCAACGTTCGCCGGTTTATACGCGGGATGGACTTGGCTGCGCGCACCAGACGAATTATCCGGACGCCCTTTTTGGATGATTGGCATGGCTTCATTAGCTGTGACTTCTGCGCTACGCGGAAATGCAATCGGCGCGGCCGCGTGGAGTTGTGCGCTCGTGCTGGCAGGCGGCGCACTCTTCCTTTCATCTGTCCAATATTTGTGGTTCAATCGCGCCTTGATGATCGGCGCAATCGGCCTTTCTGCATTACCGCTTTCACTCACGGCCAGCGGCTGGTTAAGCAATGCCGAAGTCTTCTGGCCGGTCTGGCCATTTATGTTAGCGGTTCAAGCATTGCTGGTAGCGGGATATATCCGTCATGCGTTACGCCCGGGTATGCGCGATAGTTTTGAGTCTCAGCAGATTTGGTCACGCAATGTATATCCCGCGGGCATCGTCATCTTACTTTTGACGACTCTCTTGCTCGGATTATTTGGCTGGGACGGAGCTGCTACTGTTGGCGTTTGGATAATCGGTATCATCGCTTCGCTCCTAACCCTTGGCTTGGTCTGGGCCATTCCGCGTTTACGCATCCTCAATCCGATCCGCGCCCACTGGGTAAGGCCGGCAACCTCCTGGCTTGAAAATCTTTACCGCGGTCTATGGGATTTGTATCAATGGCTGACGCGTTTGAGTCGAGTTATCTCATCCACGCTCGAAGGCGATGGTGGCATCATGTGGACATTGCTTTTCCTGGCCTTGTTCATCTCGCTCATGACACAGGGAAAGTAATATGTTCGCAACTATCGTTTCGTGGATCGCAGTTTTTATGTTAGGAGTTGTCATTGTTGGCTTGTTGATCAGCCACGATTGGCGCTGGAGTCTCGGCTTATTAGCCGCGTTATATGTTGCTACGGCTTGGTTGGTCGGACAACATTGGCCTGCCGGAATGGCCGCGGTGAAGTTAGTGACAGGTTGGATGGCAGCCGCAGCGTTGGGAATGACTCATCTCGCACTGCCGGAGCAGGAAGAAGAAGATACTTCGTGGCCGCAAGGAATTCCATTCCGATTATTTGCTGCAGCTATCATCGTTGTGATCGCGTTCGCAGCTGCGCAACGTATTGAAGACTTGATCCCGGGAATTGGTTTACCTGTGGTTGTTGGCAGCTTATTATTAATCAGCTCAGGCCTACTCCAACTTGGTATCACATCCCAAATTCTGCGCGTGACTATCGGTTTACTAACCTTTCTCAGCGGATTTGAAATTTTGTATGCAGCCGTGGAATCCTCTATTCTGGTTGCGGGCTTATTGGCAGTGGCGAATCTTGGTTTAGCGCTGGCAGGCTCCTATCTGCTTGCCCAATCCAACACAACAACCGAAGAGGAAGAGGTTATATGAGCGGCCCACTTTTATGGATTGTCTTGCCTCTTCTGATTGCAGCACTGACGTTGATCTCGCAAAGCGAGCGATTCAACTCCATTGTTGGCGGATTCACCGCGCTGACATTGAGTGGCATTGCACTCATCATTCCTATCGATTCAGCTTTATTGATCGGCCCGATCTCACTTAAGATTTCGTCAACCTTTCAAATCCTGGGCCGCAGTTTGGATATCAGTCCGGCCAGTGGTTCGTTATTGGCAATCGTTTATGGCATTGCAGCGATATGGTTCTTTGGCGCAGAGGCGGCTGGTGTCGCGCGGCGACTCGTTCCATTTGGACTTGCGACTCTCGCGTTGCTGGTTGCTTCCATCGCTGTGAATCCGTTTCTATTCGCAGCGATCTTCATCGAGATTGCAGTCCTAATATCGGTGCCACTTCTTTCTCCGCCGGGGCAGATTCCGGGACGGGGTACGGTGCGGTTTTTGATTTATCAGACTTTGGCCATGCCGTTCATTTTGTTCGCGGGCTGGATGCTGGCCGGTGTAGAAGCCAGCCCGGGGGATCTGACCTTAACGATTCAATCTGCGATCATGCTCGGATTGGGATTTGCCTTTCTGCTGGCGGTCTTCCCGTTATACAGTTGGATTCCGTTGATCGCCGAG